>DATDEG010000083.1:0-16259 GCA_036523465.1 bacterium | reverse complement strand
AGTAGTTCACCGTGTCGCCGAGGATCGCCGCGCCACCGAGCAAGGCGATGAGGAAAACCGGGTCGAGTGAGCCGCGGGCGGCAAGCGCCCCCGCGGCGAACAGCAGCGAGTCCCCCGGCAGGAACGGCGTGATCACGAATCCGGTCTCGACGAACACGACGCCGAACATCAACGCATAGGTGAGCGTGCCGTATTGGCGCAGCGCGGCGTCGAGATGAACGTCCAGGTGCAGGACAAGATCGACGAGCATCCCGATCATCGGCCTGTCTCCTGAAGCCGGTCACGCCGGGCCTGGCGGCGGATCCGGCGCGCCGCCGCCTGGTCCCACCGCCGCCGCTCGGCCTCTGTCCGCGGCGTGAACGGCGGCACGGGCTTCGGGCCCTCGGCATCGACGTGGACCATCGTGAGGTACGCCGTGCAGGTGTGGCGCCGCTCTCCTTTCAGAGGATGCTCGGCGAGGACGCGGACGCCGATCTCCATCGAGGTGTGTCCGACGTGGTTCAGGGCCGCCTGGAAGGTGACGATCTCGCCGATGCGGATCGGGGAGTAGAAGGCCAGGGCGTCGATCGAGGCGGTCACGACGGGACAGCGACAGTACCGGACGGCGAGCAGCGACGCGGCCTCGTCCAGATGGATCATGAGCCGGCCGGCGAACGCCAGCGTGCCGAACACGGCTTCGTCGGGAAAGACCAATCGCACGGTCTCCAAGGCGTGCGTGGTGTCCCCCTCCGCGGCGA
This sequence comes from bacterium, assembly GCA_036523465.1. Lineage (GTDB taxonomy): Bacteria > Sysuimicrobiota > Sysuimicrobiia > Sysuimicrobiales > Kaftiobacteriaceae > Kaftiobacterium. The sequence goes on along the minus strand of DATDEG010000083.1, from coordinate 15,522 downwards.
TCTGGAGGGCCTGTTCCCGGCGATCGCCCAGCAGCTGTTCACGCTCAGCCTTGCGCGCGCGGGCCGCCTCGACAAGTGCCTTCTCCTCCGGCCCCGCCGGAGTGATCGACGTTCCCACCGGCCGGGGGCGGCCGACACCGTCCACGGCTACCATCGCCAGATGCGCCACGGTCGTCAATCGCCGTATCCCGGCCCGGGGATTCTCGGCGTGGACCTCGACGCCGACTTCCAGAGAGGCGGTCCCAACGTACTCGACCCAAGCCCGTAGTGTGACGACGTCGCCGATCGCCACGGCGTCGACGAAGTCCAGGTCGTCCATACTGCCCAGCACCACCGAGCCGCGGGCGACCTTCATCGCCGCCATCGTCGCCGCCGTCGTAATCCAGTTCATCATCAACCCGCCATAGAGGATGCCGCGGATGTTCGCGTGCTCGGGCAGGACGAGCTGGACCATCTCGAGCGTGGTGTCCTGAACGGACGGCACGGACGTCAGCCTGTCTGCGATCCGCCGACCCGCTCCACCCAGGCGATCACCGTGTCGATGCCCTTGTAGAAGTTGGGCAGATGGTACTTCTCATTCGGCGCGTGCAGGTTGTCGTCGGGCAGTCCGAAGCCGAACATCACCGTCGGGACCTTGAGCACCCGGGAGAATTGGGTGACCACGGGCACGCTGCCGCCTTCCCGCGTGTAGACGGGCTCTGCTCCCCAGATCTCCCGCACCACGGCGGCGGCCGCGCGGATCGGAGGCGCCGCCGGATCGACGACCACGGCGTCGCTCGCCGACAATAGGCGCACCTCCACACCGACGGCCTCGGGGGCCAGCTTGCGCACGCGCCTCTCGAACGACCGGAAGAGGGTCTTCGATCGCTGCTCCGGGACGAGGCGCATGCTGATCTTCGCGGAAGCCTTGGCCGGGATGACGGTCTTCGGCCCGGCGCCGACCCATCCGCCGATGATGCCGTTGACGTCGAGTGTCGGCCGGGTCCAGCGCCGTTCGAGGATGCTGTATCCTGTCTCCCCCGGAGAGGTCGCGATACCGAGGTCGCGCAGGTACTCATCTTCTCGGAAGGGCAGGCGCGCCCAGGCGGCCTTCTCCTCCGGCGCGGGATCCTGCACAGCGCCGTAGAATCGAGGGACCGTGACACGCCCCTTCTTGTCCCGGAGCCCGGCGATGATCGCGGCCAGCGCGTTGATCGGGTTCGGCGCGGCGCCTCCGTGCTGCCCCGAATGGAGGTCGTGGGACGCGCCCGTGACTTCGACTTCCGCATAGATCAGCCCGCGCAGACCCGTGGTGATCTGTGGGACGCCCGGGGCGAAGAGTGATCCGTCCGAGACCCAGGCAAAGTCGCAGGCCGCCTTGCGAGCCCCGCGCCGCTCGATCCACCGGTTGATCCCCGGGCTCCCCAACTCTTCCTCTCCCTCGATGAGGAGCTTGACGTTCACCGGCAGGGGCCCGGTCGATCTGAGGATGGACTCGAGCGCCTTGATCACGGCGAAGACCTGTCCTTTGTCGTCGCTCGCGCCCCGCGCGAACAGGTTCCCGTCGCGAATCGTCGGCTCGAACGGCGGCGAGGTCCACAGGTCGAGCGGCTCGACGGGCTGGACGTCGTAGTGGCCGTAGAATAGAACGGTCGGTTTGCCGGCCGCCTTCATCCAGTCCGCGTAGACGATCGGATGTCCATTTTCAACCGGGATGACCTCGGCCTGAAACCCAAGTCCGTCGAGGTGATCGCGCAGCCACTCCGCGGCCCGGGCAACATCATTGCGATGCTTGGGCACGGCGCTCACGCTGGGAATCCGGAGAAGGGAGGTCAGCTCATCAAGGAACCGCGTCCGGTTTTCGGCAGCATAGCTTCGCGCATCCACAGGATCACCTCGATGTAGGAACAGTGCCGCCGCGTGCATGCCTCGCGACGGCATAGGCTTCGACGGAGGGTGAACCTGGCCTGCTGCAGCCGGATGGGAAGCTAGCGGGACACCAGGCGGATGCGCAAGGAGATCTGCACGGGATCCTCAGCGACGAACACGAGGAACCGCGGGATCGGGATGCGAAAGTCCGTCATCCGCACCGTCACCTGGCCTTCGGCGAGGTAGGAGTCGGCCAGCGCGGTCACGCGCAGCGGGATTTCCACCTCTCTGGTGACGTCCTTGATCGTCAGATCCCCGCGCAGAACTGCCGGGAAGGCCAGTGCCCCCGGGCGGGCGCGCGGCAGCGCGGTGCCCCGGAACGTGATGGCGGGAAACCGGTCGGTGTGGAGGAAGTCCTGCCGCATCTGCCGGTCGCGGACGCCAACCCCCGTCGTCATCGTCCGGGGGTCGATCCGGACGTCGACCTGGCCGCTGAATGAGTCGTCCTGTTCACGCACCACGATGCGCGCGTCCACGTCGCGGGCGACGCCGATAAACCCGCCGCGGTTGTCGCGGACGTGGAACTCGACCCGGCTCTGCCCATCGTCGAGGCCGAACGTCCCGAGTGGGATGAGCGACGTCGCGGCCAGCAGCAGAGAGGCGAGAATCATCTTCACGACTTCGACCCCTGCACGGGATTCAAGATACTGGACACGGCGGAACTCCTAACGTTTACCCACCGTGCTTCACGAGCGTATCACATCGACGATCGCCGCGACGATGCCATCCCCGCGATGACCTGCATCCTGACGATTCGGCATCGCGGGGGGATGTCACCTCACGCCGCCGAAATGTGCCTCCGTCCATGGGGTTGCGTCTCTTCATCAGCCGGCTTGCCTCCGCGCAGACCCGGGGCGCCGCGGCCCGCGGGCTGGCCACGCTCTGCGGAGCGGGATTGCTCATCACCATCATCGTGCTTGCCGCTCGGGGCGCTCTGGAGCGATGGTTCTTCGCTTTGCTCGTCTGGGCGCTCCTCGTCTACGTCCCGCTGCGCATCGCCCTGGAGGCGGCGGGGACCCTCGCTCCGGCGCTGCGCCGCCGGCTCGCCGTGGAGGCGGTCCGCAATACCGGCCGTTTCAGCGCAACTGCGGGGACGGAGCTCACCGTCGACCGGCTGCTCGACCGTGAGGTCGTGATGCCTCGCATCGCCACGCCGCTGCAGCGCGAGAAGGCACGGGAGGGCGCGCTGGCCGTCCTGCTCGCCATGCGTGGAAAGGCCGGTGGACTTCCGGCAACAGTCGTGACGGCCTTGGGGTGCTTGCACCATTGGGTTACGGACATCGGGCCCTGGGCGCAGCGGGAGGCGGGTCAGAACATCCAGATCCGCTGGCGCGAAGTGCGGGCGCTCGCGGCGATGGCGGCCATGACGAAGATCCTCCTCGCCGCAGACGATGCCGCCGCGGACGACCGGCGAGGATCCGCGGGCGAGATGCGCAAGCGCGTGGAGTTTCTCGACGCCTGCCTGGACTACTGCGACGATTTGGCACTGGAGGTTGATGTGCGCCTGTGGGACGAGCCTGTCCTGCCTCCCCGCATCACCGTGGAGCGCGCGGCTGCCATCCGAGACGCCTGGAGAGTGTACGCGGAAACGGGCGCTCCGGCCCTCGAATCGCGGAAAGCGTTTCTCGATCTCCTGCTTCAGCCCACGCCGGCGGCCGCGCCGTAGGTGACCGCATCGGACACGGCCGATCCGGTTAACCTGCCGGCTTCACCCCGACCAATACGACCCACCGCTTCTTGAACGACACCGGTTGGGTGCCGTTGTCGCCGATCTCGAGGCGCGCCTCCGGCGAGGCGGCGGCCAGGGTCCCCTCAAGGACCTGCCGGCGGTCCTGATCCGCCCCGCCCAGGTCGAGCCAGGCTTCGAATGTGAACGCCCGCTCGACGACATCCATGAAGCGGATGTCGATCCCCATCTCCGTCACAAGCGTCCGCCAGCGCGTCGCCGTCAATGCCTCGACGTGGCTGGGGTCGCGGAGCTTCTCCAGACGCTCCATCAGGATGCGCCCGGCGTCATCCTCGGGAGGGACCTGATCGACGATCGCCAGGCGCCCTCCCGGGCGGACGACACGCGCCATCTCACCGATGGCCTGCCTGAGATGCGGGAAGTGATGCGGGGCGCGGCGGACCGTCGCGGCATCGAACGCGCCGTCGGCAAAGGGGAGGGCTTCGGCGTCGCCCGCGATCCACATGATCTCGTGATCCACAGACATCCGCCGGGCTTCCGCGAGCATCCGCAGGGTCAGATCGAGCCCGATGACCCGCCCCGCGCGGGAGGCGAGCGCGAACGCCGTGAAGCCGGTCCCGGTGGCGATGTCGAGGATCCGGTCGGCCGGTTTCACCTCGAGGTGCTCAACGAGGAGGGCGAGGTCGCGGTCGGCCGCGTGGCTGTCGCTGCGCGCATAGCTCGAAGCCTGGCGGCTGAACCGTGCGCGCACCGCGGCCTTCGTGACCAGCGTTTCGATCCGGCCACGCGCGTCTTCCAACAGCGCGCGCTGCTCCGGCCAGAACATCGCCGGCAGTCTGTCGAGCGGAAACCACTCCGCAGCCGGATGCGTACGGCCGGGTTCAGCGGTGGCGCCGGAGGCCAGGAACAGGAAGTAATGCGTCCGCTTCCAGGAGGTGCGCTCGAAGTTGAGACGTTCGCGGATTCCGAGGTCGGCGAGCAGCGTGAGACCGGCGGCACCCGCTTCCTCGACGATCTCCCGGCGCGCCGCCTGCTCGGCGGTTTCGCCGGTCTCGAGATGGCCTTTCGGCAAGACGTACGAGGGAGCGCCGCCTTCGCGCACCAGGAGCACTTCCGGACCCGCCTCGGCGAGGCGCGCGACGACCCCGCCCGCGGAGTCGTGCGCGGGAACGCCTGGGGGGCGCGTATACCACTGATCGTCAATGGCCATCGTGCGGGCCTCGTCCTATTCTAGCGTGCCGCGGGCGCGGGACATCAGGGGAGGCACGCCGTCGATGCCGAACGAGAAGGATGGCCATGCCCTTATTCCTGTATGAGGATGATGTGGCGCGTCTCCTCCGCATGGACGACGTGATCGACGCGGTGGCGGAGGCGTTCCGAGAGCACGGCGCGGGGCGCGCGGTGAACCGGCCCCGTCAGCGAACGATCACCGATCACGCCGTCTTGCACGTGATGTCCGGAGGCGTCCCCGCCTCGGGTGTGATGGGGCTCAAAGCATACAGCAGCGCGCGCGCGGGGACGAGGTTCCTGGCCATGCTCTACAGCACCGAGACGGGCGAGCTCCTCGCGATCATGGAGGCGGACCACCTGGGGCAGATGCGGACCGGCGCGGCGAGCGCGGTCGCCACGCGCGCGCTCGCTCAGCCGAATGCGGGGAGTGTGGGGTTGATCGGCACGGGACGGCAGGCCCGGAGCCAATTGCTCGCGGTGAGCCGCGTGCGCCCGGTCGCGCTCGTCAAATGCTACAGCCGGACGCCCGCGCGGCGCGAAGCCTTCGCCGACGAGATGGTGCAGGAACTCGGGATGGAGGTCGCCCCGGTCGAAACGGCGCGCGATGCGGTCGAGGACGTGGACATCATCATTACGATCACGAACGCGCGCGACCCCGTCTTGCTGGGGGAGTGGCTGCGGCCCGGCGTGCACATCAACGCCGCGGGCGGCAACGCCGCCCATCGCCGGGAGCTGGACGAAGTCGCGGTCGGGCGAAGCACCGTCATCGCCGTCGACGACCTCGAACAGGCGAGGATCGAGTGCGGCGACCTCATCGGCGCGGAGGCGGCCGGCCTGCCCGTCTGGGATCGCGCCGTCGACCTCGGCGCGATCCTCGCCGGCCGGTCAGCCGGAAGAACGCGGGTCGGAGACACCACCCTGTTTGAGTCGCAGGGAATCGCCATCGAGGACGTCGTGACGATGAAGCGTGTCTATGACCGCGCCCGGGCAGAAGGAGCAGGCAGTCCATTTCCCGGAACGACGGCGTAAGAAGGAGCGCGAGGAACATGGAATTCGTGACCGCCAGCACGGCACCGGAGAGCACGTCCTGCGACGCGCTCGTCGTGGGCATCTTCCAGGACGCCGGTCCGACTGAAGGCGCGGCGGGCCGTGTCGACAAGGCCCTCGGCGGCCTGCTCGCGGCATCGCTCGCCGAGGAGCGGTTCGACGGCAAGCCGGCGAAGACGACCGTCCTGCATACGCACGGAAGGATCCCCGCCCGTCGGATCATCACCGTCGGTTTGGGCCCGAAGGCCGGCGCCTCGTTGGACACGCTGCGCAAGGGGGCCGCCGCCGCGATCGCGCGGGCCCGGGAGCTCCACGCCGGGCACGTCGCCTTTCCTATGATTGCGCTGCCGCCGCACTCGGCCGAGCTCATCACCCAGGCCCGCGTTGAAGGCATCATCCTGGGCCACTACCGCTTCGCGAAATACAAGAAGCCTGAAGACGGCGAGGTCACGCAGGTCACATTGCTCGTCGGGAATCACGAGCAGGCCAAGCACGTCGAGGACGGACGGGCCCGAGGCCTCATCACAGGCGAGGCCACGGTGTTCGCCAGGGATCTCGTCAACGAGCCGCCCAACCAGCTCTTCCCAGAGCGGCTGGCCGAGATTGCTCACGACATCGCGAAGAAGGCCAATTTGAAGTACATGGTCTTCGATCCCGATGCGTTGGAGGCGCTCGGCATGCGCGCCATCCTCGCCGTGGGCGGGGGCAGCGCCAATCCGCCGCGCCTCATCACCCTGGAATATGCGCCGCCCCGCGCCAAGCGTACCGTCGCGCTCGTCGGGAAGGGCGTCTGCTTCGACAGCGGCGGGATCAACATCAAGACCTCGGATCTCCAGTGGATGAAGTCGGACATGGCTGGCGGCGCCGCGGTGATCGCGACGATGAAGGCGCTCTCCGCGCTCCGGATCCCGGTCCGGGTGTTCGGGGTCGTCGCCGCGGTCGAGAACATGCTCAGCGGGCGCGCCGCGAAGCCGGGCGACATCGTCCGCGCGATGAACGGCAAGACGATCGAGATCAACAACACCGACGCCGAAGGCCGGGTCATCCTCGCCGACGCCCTCGCCTACGCCGTCCAGCAGGAGCCGGATGAGATCGTCGATCTGGCCACGCTCACCGGCTCGGCCATAGTCGCCCTCGGGTACCATGCCGCCGCGTTGATGTCCAACACGGCTGCTCTCGCCGACCGCCTGCTGCGCGCCGCGGAGACGGCCGGCGAGCGGATCTGGCAGTTGCCTCTGTATGAGGAATTCCTGGAGGACATGCGCAGCCCGATCGCCGATCTGCACAACTCCGGCGGGCGCTACGGCGGGGCGGAGAAAGGCGCCATCTTCCTGCGCGAATTCGTCGATGGGCGGCCGTGGGCGCACCTCGACATCGCCCCGACGGCGTTCCTCGAGCACCGCGAGGGCACCGGGCCCTACCTGCAAAAGGGTGGGACAGGGTTTGGAGTGCGGACCCTCCTCGCCTACCTCTCAGCGGGGAGTTAAGACCCAGATCTCCTGTTCCGCGGGCAGGACCGCAGCGGTCAACGTGACGTTGTGGCCCTGCTGCTTGACGCCCGACTTGCCGGCAAGATACACATCCAACTTCGCAATCGGCCATCCCTCGTTGACCTCGGTCTTGTAGTGCATCGGGATGACCACCCGGGGCCGGAGCTGGCCGACGACGGCATCGGCTTCCTGCGCCGTGATCGTGTAGTGGCCGCCGACCGGGATGAGGAGGGCATCGACGCGTCCCAACGCCTGCACCTGGTCCTTGGAGAGCAAATGCCCGAGGTCGCCGCTATGTACCAAGCGGATCCCTTCCCCGTCGAAAACGAGCATGGCATTCTTGCCGCGTTTGCTCCCCTGCGCTTCGTCGTGGTAGGTCTCCACCGTGGTGAGCGAGAGTGGCCCGACGCGTTCGTGCAGATGCGCCCACTCTTTTCCGCCGTCGCGCAGCCCGCGGATCACCTTCGGCGTGCCCTTCGCCAGCTTCACGTTGTTGTGATCGAAATGCTCGTGTGAGACAACCACGAATGCGGGGGATGTCTCCGGAAGCGGATACCCGCACTCATCATTGAAGGGGTCGATCAAGATCGACGTCCCGTCGGCTTCAAGCAAGAACATCGCATGCCCGAAGTAGGTTAGCTTCACTCCCCATTCACCTCCCTGGCTCCGGCTCCATCAGCCATTGGTAGGTCCACGCCGCGGCCACCGCGCCGAGCGCGGGACCGACCCAGTACACGACGTGATCTGCCCAGTGCCCGGCCACCAGTGCCGGACCGAACGCGCGGGCCGGGTTCATGGCCCCGCCGGTGAGCGGACCTGCGGCCAGGATGTCCATGGCGATGACGAGTCCAATGGCCAGCGCCGCGGTCGCACGCTGCCCCCGCACATCCACCGCCGTCCCGAAGATGACATAGACGAGGAAGAAGGTGAGCACGGCCTCGATGACGATCCCCGCCGTGGCGCTCACGCCGGGGGCCAGCGCCGGCGTGCCCAATCCCACCGCCTCGCGCGCCGCCGCCGGGAATCCCAGGGTCAGCAGCCAGGCGCCCACCACGCCGCCGGCGAGCTGCGCGACAACATACGCGGCCCCGCGCGAGGCGGGCATGCGTCCCGTGACGACGAACCCCAGCGTGACCGCGGGATTGAAGTGCCCGCCCGAGACGTGCCCTGCTGCGGCCACCATCGTGGCGATGGCGAGTCCGTGGGCCAGCGCGATCCCAACGAAGCCGACCTTGCCGCCCGTGAACTGATCGGCGATGATCGAGCCTGCCCCCAGGAACACCAGAGCAAGCGCACCCACGGCCTCTGCCAGCATGGCCTTCGCCACCGATTGCGTCATCCGCCACCCCCGCGGGTTACGAACACCCGGCACCTACAGCCTACTCCGCGGCAAAGGGGCCTCCCTTCGAAACTCGAAGACTGAATGAGACCCGGCAGGTACAAGGAGGTACAAGACGATGCACGGCGTCACGCACGTGGAGATTCCGGTTACGAATATGAAGCGCGCGAAGGACTGGTACGGAAAGGTCTTCGGGTGGACCTTCCAGGATTACGACAAGGCGTACAGCATGTGGAATGCCCCAGGCGGCGGCGTCGGCGGCGGGCTTTACCTTGTGAAGAAGATTCCGGCGAAGCCGGCGGTGCGAGCGTACCTGGAAGTCGAGGACGTGGACGCCAAGCTCAAGGAGATCAAGAAGGCCCGGGGCAAAGTTCTCGTGGCTAAGACTGAGGTGCCGACCTTCGGCTGGTGGGCCACCTTCAAGGAACCGCAGGGGCTCGAGCTCTATCTCTGGCAGAGTGCACCCCGGCAGTAAGCGGACCGGACAACGCCACGCGAGGGAGGGTGGAGGCGCGCTGAAGCCCTCCGGGAGACGAAGAAGGTCGGACCGTGAGGCGTGCGTCGGGCCGTCAGGCGTGGATCTCGAGGATGTCGCCGTCCTCTAGGAGATGGTCACGTCCCACCATCTGTCCCTGATGCGTGCGGTTCCATAGCCGCGCGTACTTCAGTTTCTCCACCAAATCTTTGTGCACGGCCTCGGCTGCGTCCACGACGGTGGCACCGCGCTTGAGGATGAACGGAGCCGTAAAGTCCGCCTTCTTGCCGGGCGGCTTGCTGTAGATGCGGATCACGTCGAGGAGCCGGAAGCCGGCCTCGCGCAGTCCGTCCAGCCCGGTCCCGGCTTGAGCAGAAACCGGGAGTATGGTCAGCCGGCTACCCATGAACTCCCGGAAGATCGCCAACCGCTCCCCGGCGCCCCGCGCGTCGAGTTTGGTCGCAACGACTAGCGTCGGCTTCTGCTGCGGCGCATCCCCAAGCGGGGCTTCCGGAGCGGCGCGGAGCTCAATGTTCGCCTCGCGAAGCAGGCGCAGGACCTCTTCTGTCTCTGCCAGGATGTCGTCGTTGGCCAAGTCGATGACGAGGAGCACTCCGTCCGCGGTGCGGATGATCCCGTACAACCATCCTTCCGACTGCTCGGCATCGATCGGCGGAAGGTCGACGAGCTGGATCTGGATGTTCTCGTAGGTCATCATCCCCGGCAGCGGGGCGCGGGTCGTGAATGGATATTCGGCCACTTCCGGCTCCGCGTGCGACAGCGCGCGCAGCAGCGCCGACTTCCCGCTGTTCGGCGCGCCGACGAGGACGAGCTGGCCCGCTCCCTCTTTGTCCACATGGTAGAATGGCTTCCCCCGCGCCGCTCCCCGCCGCTTCTGCGTCTCGCTGCGGAGCTTCGCGATCCGCCGCTTGATGTCAGCCTGCATCTTTTCGGTGCCCTTGTGCTTGGGGATGGCCGACAACATCTCTTCAAGAGCCACCAAGCGATCTTGGGGGGTGGTCGCGGCCTTGAACTTCTTATCGGCCGCCATGTAATCGGGCGTGAGATTAGCTGGCATCTTACTTCACTTCAGTTCGAACTTTCTCAGCAGGCCCTCATCCAGCTCCAGCCCCAATCCCGGCCCCTGGGGAACAGCGATCATCCCCTCTTGGGGTACCGGGAATCGATCGGTGAAGAGATCGCGGAGAGGATTGGGGGCAAAGAAATATTCATAGGTCATGAGGTTGGGAACGCTCGCCGCGACGTGGAGGGCCGCGAGGTGCGAGACGCCGGCGGAGAAGCCGGTGTGCGGCGCGTAGCGCAGATTGTGGGCATGGGCGAGGGCGCCCACCCGGCGCGCGCCCGTGAAGCCGCCGACGCGGGCGACGTCCGGTTGGAGGATATCGATCGCGCCCCGGGCGATCAGCTCGCGAAAGCCGAAGACCCCGAACTCGCTCTCACCGGCGGCAACCGGGATAGGCTGATTCTCGCGCACGCGCCGGTACCCATCCAGATCATCAGGCGGGACGGGCTCTTCGAGCCAGGTGATGTCCTCGCCCTCGAGCTGCCGGCCGACCTTGATCGCCGTCGCCGCATCGTACGCGCTGTTCACGTCGAGCATGATGTCAACGTCCGGCCCCACGGCGTCGCGGATCGCTTTGACCGAGGCGACGTCCATCCGCCGCCCGCCCATCTCCGGCCTGCGGCCTATCTTTACCTTGATCGCGGTGTGGCCTGAGGCGATCTGCTCCTTCGCCTGCCCGACCATCCTGGGGATCTCGGCGAAGTACACCGATGAGGCATAGCAGGGTACGCGTGACCGTCCGGCCCCTCCGAGCACCTTGTAGACCGGGAGCCCGGCGGCCTTCCCGAGGATATCCCACAAGGCGGTGTCGACGCCGCTCATCGCCTCGAAGACAAACCCACGCCAGTGGCCCCAGCCCCGCAATTGCTGGAACATCTCGTCCCACAGCCCTTCGACGTCGTGCGGATCACGGCCGAGTAGGACCGGCGCGAGCAGCTGCTCCACCACGGTGCGTGTCACCTGCGGCGCCTTCCGGACGATGGCTTCGCCGGTGCCGGTCAGACCCTCATCGGTACTGATCTCGACCAGCGTCGCCGCAAACGTCGGAAACGCTCCGATGCCGAACTGGATGGGTTCATCCAGCGTCCCTGAGAGCATCCGGCACGCCACGCGCGTGATCTTCATCCCCGCCTCCTACTCGAGAGAGTCCTTCAGAATACTATGCCTTCGGGATGAGATACGCCTTCCAGGAAGCCTGGCGGGGAAAGGAACCGGAACATCAGCGCGGGTGGAGCACTCGGGGTCCAGCCAGGTCAGGCGGACGGAGGCCCAGGCGGTATGCTCGGGCTCCGGAGGCTGTCCGGGGGATCCACCGTATCGATGGACCCCCCCCGGGGACATTCGTAGCGTTATCCTGCGCGTCCGCGCGGCGGCGGGTTTAGCGCTTGGGCCCCGGCGAAGGACACTGCCGCGGATCGTAGTCCGGGCTTCGCGGATCGCAGGAAACCTTCTTCCCTTGCTTCCACTTAACTCCGTTTTGATTCGAGTGGTTCTGCGGCCCCTGCGGTGCCGGGCTCACCTGCGGCGGCTGCGGCGTGGGGCGAGGCGCTCCGAACCCGGGCTGCGGCGGCGGGGTGGGCTGTGTGGTCCTTGGCTGCGGTGCTCCCGGCTGGGCTGGCGGCTGCCCGGGGTGCTCTTGCGGTGCTTGCGGCGGACACCGCTGCGGATCGTAGATTTGGCTCCGCGGATCGCACGAAAACGGTTTAGCCGGATTGCCGCGGGCGTTCGGATTTGGCCGATTCTCCGGGCCCTGCGGTGCCGGGCTCACCTGCGGCGGCTGCGGCGCGGGGCGCGGTGCTCCAAACCCGGGCTGCGGGACCACCGGCTGGGCCGGCTGCGGCGGCGCGGCGGGCTGCATGGTCCTGGGCTGGGGCGCCGGCGGTTGGCCAGGGTGTTGTTGCGGCGCCTGCGGCGGACACTGCTGCGGATCGTAGATCGGACTCCTCGGGTTGCAGGAGGATGGCTTATTCGGATTCTCTGGACCCGCCGGGTTCGGCCGGTTCTGCGGACCTTGTGGTGCCGGCCCCATCGCCGGCGGCTGTGGCGCCGGGCGTGGAGACGCAAATCCCGGCTGTTGCGGTGCGCGAGGGGTTGTGACTCCCGGCGGCTGCTGTGCGGGGCTGGGTGTTGGGACTCCCGGATGCGACGCGGGCGGAGACGGAGCGGCACGATCCGGTTGTTTGGCGACGGCAGGCTTCACCGGAGTAAACCGGCGGTTCAGCTCAACACCGGCAATCTTCGGGGGCGTCACTACGGGCGGCGTCTCGCGCACTACCACGAACCTCCGCTCCACATTGCGAGGCGGGGTCGGTGTTGCACCATGCTTCGAACGGCCCAACACACTCTTGAGATCCGGCCGAACCGGCGACGCTGCGTACACCCCGGCCCGAGAGAACTCCCTCTCTGTCGGCCGTGCGATCCAACCGGCGCCGATCGCGTTTGCGCCGACGAACCTGTCTCTGTGGATCCAGGTCACGCCTTTACGATTGTGCCGGTACACGTAGGTGATGTTGGTGACGTTCACCGTGCGGATGTTGTAGATGTTGATGTTGATGACGGTCACGTTGACCGTCTGGAAGTATCGAGGGCTAACCGGGTAGGCCGGGACGTACACGTCCTGCGGCGCGAGTGGGAACCAACCCATGCTGCCGCCGATGACCACGAACACGACTAAGGCGGGCGCAAAGACGGGACGCACGTGGACCGGCCCCGGGATCCAAGCCCAGAGCCCGCCGATCAGGACCCAGCGTCCATAGTGGAATGGCGCGAATCCCCATCGTGCGTTGTCGATCCACGTCCATCCCCACGGCGACACCCAGACCCACCGGCCATAGCGGTACGGCGCCCAATTCGACTGCACTCTGGGAAACCAGCCCCATCCGTATCCCTGCAGAGTACGCCACGAGCCATAGGCCGCGAGATCCTCGACGCCTGTCATCATTGGAGGCGCGTATTGAGCGGACAACTGCAGGGCGCCCGCTTCTTCCCGGTCGCGCGCGAGGCACCAGGATCCGAACTCATCCATTTGAGGAGTCCGGATGACCTGGTATCCTCCGCCGGAGCTGGAGTCGACGATCAGCACGGTTTGCACTGCGGGGACGACGAACGCGTAGGATGACGTGGCGACCTCGGCTTGACCGGCCCAGACGGTGAGCCGCAGACCGGAGTCATCCACCTGAAGACGGTACCGTCCTGGCTGGACGAGTGTGACGGACGCCGCCGGCGTCGCCACTTCGAATCGATCCCCTGCGGTGAGCCGACGCAGGCTGACTTCCATGGTGCCCTGAGGGGCACGCAGTTGCACAGCCTGGTCGTCCAGATTCAGCACGTCCAGTTCGGTGTACTCATCCATCCGAACCGCCGTTGACCCGATATGGAGCTCGGCACGGGCCTGGGTATCGGTCCACAACGCCGTACCGGTCGTGAGCGGATAGTTCAGCACCGCCGGAGCCCAGTCGTCACCGCCGGACGGGGCGAAGGATACTTGCCCGGTCACATAGCTCAGCCGGCCGACGCGTCCGGGGGGATCCGGCGTCTGGGCCTGGGCGACGGACTGGGATCCCAACAAGGGGCCCAGCGGAATGAGCAGCAGGGCGACGACCGTGACGATCCCGACGACTGAGTGAGTGAGACGCATAGCGCCTGCCTCCCTCATATGTCCTGGAGCGTTACCGCAAAATGAGGCTCATCTTCGACTAGATACGAGCCGTCGACTTCCAGGGTTCCACACGAAGATCAGGAGCGTATTGGAACGCGTCTCGCACAACTCAAGTGACGCGATCCCGGTAACTCAATGAGAGGTTGGAAGAAAGGTTCTGTGGTCCCTACCTGAAGAGGTCCTTGTCCGGCTTGCGGAGCAGCTTCGTCCGGCCTGCCTCCGGATCGAACCGCGCGCCCCGGATCAGCACCACCGGCGTCCCTTCTGCAGCCTGTCCCTGAAGCAGGCTGGCCGTCGCGGCCAGCTCGTCGGCGATCCCCTCGATCGAGGAGTGCAGGACGTAGCCGTAGAGATCCTCGCGGCCGATGTAGCTGAACAGCGGCTCGAGCCCGGCGACGCCGATCGCCACTCCGACCGCTCCCTCCCGCCAGGGCCGGCCGTGCGTGTCGTTGATGATGACGGCAACCGATACGCCAAAGGCATCGTGGACCGCCCCCCGCAGCTGCTCCGCCGAGGCATGGGGGTCCCTCGGCAACGTCGCCACCCACTCCTCGCCCAGGCCGACATTGCTGAGATCCACGCCGGCATTCGCGCAGATGAACCCAAGCCGGTGCTCGGCGATAATCAATCCGGGCCGCACGCGGAGCACGGCGCGGGACTCGTCGAGGATCACCTGGCATAAGCGCGGATCCTTTTGCGCCTTGGCCGCCAGCGCTTCCGCTTCGGGGGTGGGATCGACCTCTGGGAGATGGACGACGGCACCTTCCGCCTTGCTCACGACCTTCTGGGCGACCACCACCACATCATCATCTTCAGGCTGAAGATCGTTGGAGTGCAGGAGGGCGATGACAAGCGCGGAGAGATCCATCCCGGGCCGGATGTCGGGCAGTCCGCGCGGGACCCAGACCGTCATGCGCTGCATCGCTACTCCAAACCGGCGATGGTGATGCCGAGGTCTTTCCGCTTGTACCGGCGATTCAGTCGCATGAGCAACACCCCGAGCTGCTCGAGGACACGGGCGCTGCTCAGGGGGCCGGCATCCAGCGGACGCATCCCGAGAGCACGGATAAGAGCCTCCGCGGTCTCCTTCGCTCCCGAGTCGTCCCCGCAGAACAGGACGTCGCCGTGGGGCGGGCGATCCGGATCGGCAAGCATCGCCGAGCTCACGGTGTGGAACGCGGCGACGACTCGTGCCTCTGGAGCCAGCTGTTGGGCACGCTCCGCTGCGGAGAGCCCTTCTGGCTGGTGCGCCGAGCGGGTGGCCTTGTCGTATGGCACGGTCGTCTCGAGCACCGGCTTCTTGGTGAGGTGGGGGGCAAGCAGGCGTAGCGTCGCCTCATGCCCTTCATAGGGCACGGCGATCACGATCACCGCGGCTTCGCGCACCGCGTCGATGTTGTTGCGCCCCGCGGCAGCACCCAAGCCGGCCGTCTCCGCCGCACTCTCGGCGCGCGCGGCGTCCCGTGACCCGATGACAACGCGTACGCCGGCGCGGTGCAGCCGGCGGGCGAGCCCAAGGCCCAGGTGGCCGGTCCCGCCCACGATCGCCACGGGATCCAGCACGTCAGCCATCAGAGCGCGGGCCCTGCTCCCGCGGTGGTGAG
>DATDEG010000082.1:0-22192 GCA_036523465.1 bacterium | reverse complement strand
GATCAAGTATCTTGCCACGAACCAGGGGCGTGAGTACCGGATGTTCATGGTTGGGCGCGGGATCGAGACCGCCGCGGACCTCAAAGGGAAGACGGTCAATGGCGGTGCGGGCGGCCCCGACGCCCGTCCTGCGTTCAACACGAGGGGAATTCTACGGAAGCTCGGTCTGGATCCGGAGCGGGACGTGCAATGGGTGTGGGCGAGTCTTGATGCCGGCCTCCAGGCCATCCTCGGCGGCCGGATCGCCGGAAGCCTGGCCCAACCTCGGCACGAGTTTCCTTTGTACGCTGCCGGCGGGAAGTTCCTCTATCGAGAGCTCTCCGACTATCCGCAGTCCGGGATCTTCGGCACAGTGGAATCCATTCGGGGCTATCCCAACACGATTGTGGCGTACCTGACGGCACAGATTCGGGCCCGTCAATACATCGCCAAGGACCCGGAGGCGACCACCCGAACGAGGGACGAGGTGTTCGCCATTCTTGAGAAGAATGGGATTCGCATCGCGGACGCGTTGAGAAGCGCCCATCAGGCGAGCATGCTCATTGTCAGTCCTGACGCTGGCTTCCAGATGACGGCTATGGAGCGGTTGGCTAAGGAGTCGCAAGAAGTCGGAGCCATTCCCAAGCAGTTCAAGTGGCAAGAGGCTGTCGACCTCAGCCTTCTGTGGAAAGCTCAAACGGCGGCAGGAGTTGCGACAAGACCGGCGAGCTAGCGGAACTGGGAAGGTCCAGACAAGGCCAGCGTGACGGGCGTGGGGGGGTCGACCCCCCACGCTTCGCTCCTGGCGAATAAGTGCGCCCGCCGATCGCCTACATGCGTGGGAGGATCCTATGAAGACACTCGTCGAGCACAAACTGTTTATTGCCGGACGGTGGACCGGCGGGGGGGAGTCCATTCCGGTACGCAACAAGTACACCGGCGAGGTCATGGCCACGATCCCATCCGCGACACAGAGCGATGTCGACGCGGCGATCGCCGCCGCCGCCCGCGCCTCGCGGATCATGGCCGACATGCCGGCGCATCAGCGCTCGGCCATCCTCGCGACCGCCGCCCGCCTCATGCACAAGCGCCGAGACGAGTTCGCGCGGACGATCGCCGCCGAAGCCGGCAAGGCGCTCAAGTACGCGCGCATCGAGGTCGAGCGTGGGATCAGCACGTTCACCTTCGCGGCGGAAGAGGCCAAGCGGCTGCACGGCGAGACCGTGCCCCTCGATGCGGCCGCCGCGGGGGAGGGCTACTTCGGGTTCTTCGTACGGCGGCCGGTCGGGGTTATCGTCGCCATCGCACCGTTCAACTTCCCGCTCAACCTCGTCGCCCACAAAGTCGCCCCCGCGCTGGCCGCGGGGAACACCGTGGTCCTCAAACCTGCGACCTGGACCCCGCTCACCGCGGTGCGCCTCGTCGAGGTGCTCACGGAGGCCGGCCTCCCGGACGGGGCGATCAACCTCGTCACCGGCCCCGGCTCCACGGTCGGCAACTGGCTCGTCGCGGACGACCGGGTCGCCAAGATCACATTCACCGGCAGCGCCGACGTGGGTCGGCAGATCACGGCGCGCGCGGGCATCAAGAAGATCACCCTGGAGTTGGGCAACACCTCCCCTGTCATCATCGCGCCGGACGCCGACCTCGACCTTGTCGCCCGCCGCGCGGCCGTCGGCGCGTACTACAACTCGGGCCAGGTCTGCCTCTCGGTCCAGCGGATCTTTACCGAGGCCACCATCTTCGAGCCCTTCACCGAGCGCTTCGTTGCCGCGGCGTCAGCGATGGTAGTCGGTGACCCACTCGAGGAGGGTGTGGACGTCGGTCCGATGATCGATGTCGGCGAGGCAGAACGCATCGAGAGATGGGTAACCGAGGCCACGTCGGCAGGTGCCCGCGTGGCCGCGGGCGGTAGGCGTGAGGGGCCAGTCTACTGGCCTACTGTGCTCACGGGCGTCCGGCCGGAGATGAAGGTCGTCGCGCAGGAGGCCTTTGCTCCCGTCGCGTCAGTCATGCCCTACGATGATTTCGAAGAGGCGTTGCGCCAGGCGGATGCAACGCCCTACGGTCTCCAGGCCTCAGTCTTCACGAAGAATCTTGACCGCGTCTTTCAGGCTATGCGGTGGCTGAACTTCGGCGGCATCATCATCAACGACACGTCGACCTTCCGAGTGGATCACATGCCGTATGGCGGCAACCGTCAGAGCGGGCTTGGACGCGAGGGAGTGCGGTATGCAATGGAAGAGATGACAAACATCCAGATGATCGCGATTCGCAAATAGGGCAGGTTGCAGCCTGATCCACCAAGCGCCTGGAATGGTGAGCGCCGGGCCGGGCACGACTTCGCCGCAGATCATTGGTAAGCATCTTTCGCTGCCGCGCCGCCCCGCCGCGTGAGAGGAGACCGTGGCACCCTCGCGACCCCCCCCCGCAGAAATATCGACGGGCGGGGGTGTGCCGCATGGGGCAGCCGAGGGTTCGCGGGACGCTCATCATCATCGCAGGCTTCGTGTTGCTGTTCGGCACTTCAATGGGCAGGGCCGGGCAGGCGCCCCAGCCGGTGAGTAACGCCGTCACCGTCGGTGAGCTGGCACCCTGGTTCACTCCACTAGTCGTTCCCGTCGGCGCGGTGCCGATCCAGTCGCCCTTCAGTCCTGATGGGAAGTGGGTTGTCGTGGCCAATACCGGATCGTCCTCGGCGAGCATCATCGCCGTGGACCAGGCGAATCCGGCTAACATCCGCGTGGTCGGCGAGGCGAAAGCCTCCAAGGGGGAGGGCTACCTGCGGCTGTCCTACAATTGGGGCGGCCCGGCCGAAGATATCGGCCACGACATCCGCCGGCTACTCGGAGAGTGAACCGGCGGTTCCCCCTCCGCCGGCGCCGCAGCCTTGGATTTCCCATTGAGTGGGTCTTCTTGCTCCACTCCTTCGCCGCGCATCGAGTGCGTCATCCGGAATCCGGCGAGATCTAGTCTCCTTGTGCGGGGAGCCGCCCTGCGGCCCGCGAAGGGGAACTGCAGAATCAGAACGGAGGACCTGCGATGCGTCTAGTAGGCAAGATCGCGCTCATCACCGGTGCCGCCGGTGGAATGGGCCGCGCCGCGGCGGGCTTGTTCGCGTCGGAAGGGGCGAAGGTAGTGATCGCCGACGTTGCCGCAAACGCGGGAGAAGAAGCGGCGCGGGAGATCAGCGCGGCCGGGGGCGAAGCGGTCTTCGTCCGAGCTGATGTCTCGAGCGCGGCCGACGCGGAGGCGATGGTCCGGTTTGCCGTGGAGCGGTTCGGCGGCCTCAACGTCCTGTACAACAATGCCGGCATCTTCCATCCGGACGATGGCGGCACCATTGAGACGGCGGAGGGGATCTGGGACCGTGTGATCGACATCAACCTCAAAGGCGTGTGGCTGGCCTGCAGGTACGGCATTCCCGCCCTGCTGCGCTCCGGGGGCGGCTCGATCATCAATGTGGCGTCCTTTGTGGCGCTGGTAGGGGCGGCGACGCCGCAGATCGCATACACCGCCAGCAAAGGCGGCGTGCTGGCCATGACCAGGGAGATCGCCGTCGAGTATGCCCGAAAGCGCATCCGGGCCAACGCGCTTTGTCCCGGGCCCATCGAGACCCCGATGCTCGCCGAGCTCCTCAGCGATCCGCAGCGGCGGGCGCGGCGTCTTGTCCACATCCCGATCGGACGGTTCGGCCAGGCGGAGGAGGTCGCGCGGGCCGCCCTGTGGCTGGCTTCCGATGAGTCATCGCTCATGACCGGCGCGACCGTTGTTGTCGACGGCGGGATCACCGCCGCCTACGTCACCCCGGAGTAGACCGCGGGAGCGCGGTAGTAGAGAGAGGAGTGCACCAATGGCTGTGGCGCAGCAGGCGTACAAACTCGTGATCGATGGCCATGAAGTCCCCGCGGCGTCTGGACGGCTCACCACCATCACGAACCCGGCGACCGGGCAACCCGCCGCGACGGTTCCCGTGGCGGACGAGAAGGACGTGGACCTTGCCGTGACTGCCGCGCGGCGCGCGTTCGACGAGGGCCCCTGGCCGCAGATGCCCGCCAGCGAGCGCGGTCGTGTCCTGCTGCGCCTCGCCGGACTGCTGCGGGAGCGTGTCGACTCCCTCGCGCTCCTCGAAGTCCTGTGCGGGGGGAAGCCGATCAGCGATGCTCGGGCCGAGGTCCTGGCCGCCGCCGATTGCTTCGAATACTATGCCGGCGCGGCGACGAAGTGGTTCGGAGAGACCATCCCCGTCACCGACCGGGGCCTGGATTTCACGCTGCGGGAACCGATCGGGGTGGTCGCGCTGATCGTTCCCTGGAACTTCCCTCTGATGATTGCCTCGTGGAAGGTGGCCCCGGCGCTGGCCACGGGCAACACGGCCGTACTGAAGCCCGCCAGCGCCACGCCACTCACCGCCCTGGCGCTCGGGACCCTCGCGCTTGAAGCCGGGGTCCCCGCGGGCGTATTGAGCGTGATTACCGGACCGGGAGGCACGGCGGGCATGGCGCTGGTCCGGCACCCGGGTGTGGGGAAGATCGCGCTGACCGGAGAGACGACGACCGGCATCGAGATCATGAAGGCCGCCGCCGAGACGATGAAGCGTATCTCTCTGGAGCTCGGCGGGAAGTCGCCCAACGTCATCTTCGCGGACGCGGATCTCGGGCGGGCCATTCCCTCCGCCGTCAGTTCCGTCTTCTCCAATGCCGGCCAGGACTGCTGTGCGCGCAGCCGGGTCTTCATCGAACGGTCGATCTACGATCGCGCGGTGGCGGCCCTGGTCGAGGAGACCAAGAAGCTGCGCACCGGGGATCCGCTGCGCGACGAGACCCAGATCGGATCACTCATCTCCCGGAGCCATCGCGATCGGGTCCGCGGATACGTCGAGATCGGCATCAACGAAGGCGCCGAGGTGCTGTGCGGCGGCCGCGAGCCCGACGATCCGGCCCTGGCCCGTGGAGCCTACCTGCTGCCGACGGTGCTCGGGGGCGTGCAGAACACGATGCGTGTCGCCCAGGAGGAGATCTTCGGACCCGTGGCCTGCGCCATTCCCTTCACCGACGAGGCCGAGGCCGTGCGGGCGGTCAACGACTCGCCCTACGGCCTCTCCGGCTCCATCTGGACTCGTGACATCGGGCGGGCCCTGCGGGTGGCCCGGGCCGTCAAATCAGGCGTGCTCAGCGTCAACAGCGGCCACAGCGTGCACCAGGAGGCGCCCTTCGGCGGGATGAAGATGAGCGGGTTCGGGCGCGAGCTCGGCATGCACGCGCTGGGCCTCTACACTGAGGTGAAGAACATCTTTATCGGCCAGTAACGGGCGCCGGCAGCACCATCGACTGGACCCAGTTGCGCAGCTCGCACTGGCGGATCTGATCGTCCAGCAGATCGTCGCCGATGTCCATGTCCCAGCGCAGGTCCTTCCGGCCGGTCGCGGCCGCGAGCGCTTCCATCCGCTGCACCCTCGCCTCCACAGCCCCCCGGTCGACGAAGAACCCCTCTTTGATGAGGGGCTCGGCCCTCGCCACGATCAGGCGGGCCATGTCTCCCAGCTCGTACTCAGGGTGATACTGGGTCGCCCAGAAGACGCCGTTGCCGTGCCGCACTTCCAGCGCCTGCACCGGCGTGTGCCCGTTGGTTGCCAGGAGGATCCCACGCTCCGGCACGTGCGTCACCTCATCCAGGTGTGAGATGAAGCCATCGAACACTTCCGGTTTCCCCGCGTACATGGGATGCCTGCGCCCGTCGGCGGTGAGGCGGATCTTCCGGGCAAAACCCATCTCGCGGCCCCGCGGGTTCCTTTGCACGCGGCCCCCCGCGGCCACCGCAGCCATCTGGACGCCCCAGCAGCTGCCGAATTGAGGCCGTCCGACCTCGAAGACCAGCCGGGCGAACCCGATCTGGCGCGTCACGCGCGGGTCGTTCTCGTAGATCGTCAGGTTGGAGCCGGTCCAGACGAAGCCGTCGTACGCCTCCACCTGCCGGGCATCGGGGATCGGCGTGTCCAGATCGGCGATGAACAGCGTCTCCAACTGCACATCGGGCACGAGCTTCCTCAGCACGCGCACATAGAGCTCATCGGCCCCACACATCCCGGCCTGGTCCAGGACGTCCCGGGACGCCTTTGGATAAGGGTTGATGATGCAGAGACGGATCGCCATTGGATTCTCCTCCCGTCACGTGCCGCGGGCCGCGTCGGTCAGCCAGCGCGGCACGCGCGCGTCCTGGAGCTGCCTGAGATACCGGTCGAAGTGCTTCTGCCCATACCCAACGAAATCATAGTCTAACGCCGAGACCGACACCTGCACCATCGCCCACATCGCTTCGCGCAGGTCGGAGAGGATCTTCATGAGTTTCAGACGGGCCAGATCTGAATCGGTGGGTCCTCCGAGGTAGGCCGTGAGGAAGGCCTGCTCCTGCTCGTCGCTGAGACCCTGGTGGACGGCGAAGTTGCCCAGATCGAAGAACGGATCCCCCATCGCCGCGTACTCCCAGTCGACGACCCAGATCTGCCGGCCGTCGTCGATGAAATTGGCCAGGAGGAGATCGTTGTGGCAGGGCCGCAGCACAGGCGGCGCCGCGCCCAGCGCTCGATCGATGGCCCGGGCCTGGTCTACCATCGAATCGATGGCCGCCGGAAGCGGTGCGGCCTGCCTGGAGATCCGCAGGTAGTCTGCCACGGCGCCCATCGGGGAGAAGGTGCCTGGAAAGGGCGGGCCGCCGTGGAGACGCCGGAGCGTTGCGGCG
This sequence comes from bacterium, assembly GCA_036523465.1. Taxonomy (GTDB): domain Bacteria; phylum Sysuimicrobiota; class Sysuimicrobiia; order Sysuimicrobiales; family Kaftiobacteriaceae; genus Kaftiobacterium. Next base: position 15,475 of record DATDEG010000082.1, on the reverse strand, counting down.
ACCCGCCGGATCGACTCCGGCCGTCTGATCTCTTCCAGCGACATCCCATGCCCGGCGATGAAACGGGTGACGAGGACGCCTTCGGCTTCGAGGAAGTCGACGACCTCCGGGCCCACCCCGCTCTGCGCCGCCGCCGCCGTACATTCGTATTCACGGCGGCGGTCGATCCCGAGCAGCCGGCTCTCTTCCCCCGGGACGCGGACGAAGAACGACACCCCGTCCACTTCCACGCGGTAGTTGACGTTGGTGATGCCCCCGCCGATCGCCTCGGTAGCGACATGCGTTCCGGCCAGCGCGGGGATCCTGGCAATGACACCACCGAGCGCCGTCGTGTGGCTCTCACCCGTACCCGACCTGCGCGGTTCGTTCATGGCCGGCTACGTCTCGGTCGTAGGAAGCCTGCGCGCCTGCGGTCCTTCTCCGCGGAAATGTGTCACCCACGAGCAGGAGTCCCAGGCGGCCTCAGGGACGGAGGGGATGAGCACTTCCTCGAGATCCGACAGATGGCCGGCCCGCTTAGAAATCCGGTAGATCTGGTTGTGCACGCACTCCCGGTCTCCGAACTCGCAGACGTTGTCGCGGGTGCCGCCGCACGGACCGTTGGCCAGTCCCTTCGGGCAGGTCTCCGGGCACACGTAGCTGGTGTGGGGCAGCCGGCAGAATCCGCACGTCCGGCATCCTACCAGCGGCGACTTGATGGTCCGTTCCAGACGGAGCAGGAGGTCTCCCGCGCCTGACCGGGGATCCAGCCGGCGCAGCATCGGCGCAAGCGCCCGGGCTCCGATTCCTTCTTCCGCGAAGAAGAGGCGGTCGATCAGATCCATTGACCGATACTTGATCCACTCCGACGCCTCCGCGCGCGCACCAGTGGATCCATAGTGCCCGCTCATCTCCTCCGGCGCGCTCAGATACAGCCCGCCGGCCGGAGCGATCTGGGCGGTGCGTCCATCCCGAAGCAGGAGCAACTCTCGCCAGGCCCCTTGGCGCGCCTCAGGGGTCGGAAACTCACGTGACATCATCTCGATATCGTCCATCAGGCGCGTGACGCCCGGATAGCCGCCGATCCCGCTGACCTGCGCTCCGGAATAGCCGAGGTCCCGCACGTTCAAGATCTGCAGCGCCAGCAGGCGGAACGCAAATCCCCGTCCATCGTCGGGTGTGCCTGCTGCTTCTTCCAGGCGCTGGGCGAGGTCGGCCGTGATCGTCACTCCCGGGAGACCGAACCTGCGGATCCGCCGGCCCCGGGCGGGCGTCAGGAGGAGCACTTCTGCGATGAGCGGGGCGTCGTATCCCCCGCTGAGGAGGAAGCGGCGAAGGTCTTCGTACTTGCGTTGATCCCAGCCGATCTGCGTGATCAGGAGATCGGCTCCGGCCCGCAGTTTCTTGATCGCCTTCAGGTACTGGTTGACGAGCTCCTCCTCATGATACTTGAATGGCGAAACCGCCGCGGCCAGCAGAAACTCCGGTGATCGGTGGCGGACCGCGGCCAGGGCGTTGACCGAGTCTACGTAGCGGACCGGTCGATCGACCGGCTGTTGCCGGACCTTGTCGCCCGTCACCAGAAGAAAATTCGCAAGGCCCAACGAGCCGGCGCGACGCATGTCATCGTCCAGCCGGGAGAGGGTGCGGTCCTTTCCGGCCCAGTGAACGATCGGTATCTTTCCGGATTGCTCGGCGACCCGATGCGCGGCAGCGATAGGATCGTGATCGTGATCGGACCGGCTCCGGTCGGTGAGCGCGATGGCGTCGATGCGGGAGTCATCGCGGATATCGCGGGCCAGCGCCAGCAGTGGGCGGATGGCGTGTTCGAAAGGGACGGCAGCGTTCGGGGTGGCCAGTTCGATGGTCAGCACGAACCTGCGTGCGTTCAACCCCTCGCGGACGTGATTCGGGCCGGCCGGTCCGGTCATCCCGCTCCGGGTCCCGCGCCGCCGGTTTGGGCGAACGCGGAGAGGCCGGCAGTGCGCCGGTTCCGCAGGGGTTTCAGCGCGAAGATCCCGCCTAGGGATCCGAGCGCAAGGAGGCCGAAGGCCGCTCCCCACTGTGCGGTGGGACTCAGTCCGGCGCTCCGCGATAAATCGAGGACGATACCGACGGCGATCGGCGCCAGCACCGTGGCCGTCCATCCGGTAAGCATCTGAAGACTGAACGCGCCGCCCAGCGACTGCGGCGGGACGACTTCCATCAGGGCGGCCGAGTATGATGGCGAGTCGGCCAGCGAGACGATGCCGTACAGCAGGGCGACACCGATGAGGAGCGCGAGCGGCGCACCGAACAGCCAGCCGAAAGCGATCGAGCACAGCAGACTGACGCTAAGCATGATCGTGGCCGTCTGGGCGCGGCCCAGACGGTCGGAGAGCCGTCCCCCGGCAAGCGCCCCGGCCGCCCCACCCAGGCCGATGGCGCCCGCGGCGAGCATGCCGCCCCAGGCCAGCGCGTCACCGTGGGCCCTCCCGCGTGCGAGGAGCATGGCCACCATGAACGGAGTCAACCACCCCCACATCCCAAAGAGCTCCCAGTTATGGCCGGTGTAGGCGAGGATGACCCGTCGTGCCGATTGGTTCCCCAGCACGTCACCCACGTACCGCGAGGGGCCGAGTGTTCTGACCGTTGCGGGGGGCGGGACGGCGGGAACCCCCCAGGCCAGCACGAGGGCGCCGAGGAGCTCGAGCATTCCCACTCCGGCCATGCTGACCCGCCATCCGACGCGGGGCGCGAGCAGTCCCACGTAGTACAGCGGCACGGCATAGGCGAGCACAACCGTGGCGATGTAGATTCCCGTTGCTGTTCCTCTCCGGTTCTGCGGGATCGTCTCCGCGATCTGCTTGAGCGCGGGCAAGTAGAGGCCGCCGAAGACGATGCCGACGAGCAGCCGCAGGACCAATCCGGAGAGAAACGCGCGCGCTCCGAGCGCGAAGAGCAGGTCGCCCACGCCGACCAGAACGGCGGAGGCGACCATGATCGGTTTGCTCCGCATCCGGTCCAAGAGAAACCCGATTCCTACGTAGGCGGCCAGGGTGCCCAGCTGGAAGGCGCCCAGGATCAGCCCCGACTGGCTCGCGCTGAGCCGCCACTCCGAGGTCAGGATCGGGATGAGGACAGAGAAGGTGAGGCTGGTCTGATGCGTGAGGAACTGTCCAAGGCAGAGTGCCGCGAAGCCCGACGCCCAGGCCGCTCTAGCCTGCATTCGCCTCGACCATCCAGTCCGAGAGGCGCGTATCGTCGAGCGCCTCGCGGTACCGGTCGAAATGCGTTGCGGCGTATCCGAAGAAGTCGAAGTCTGCTTCAGAGAATGTCACGCCGACCATGCACCACATCGCCTCGCGGAGCTCCGCGAGGATCTTCAGCAGCTTCAGCCGGGCGAGGCTCCGCGCGGACACGCCGCCGGAGTAGGCGTTGAGCAGCGCCTCATCCTCCGTATCAGAGAAGCGATGGTGGATCGCCAGGTTGGCCAGATCGAAGTGGACGTCGCCCATCGCTGCGTACTCCCAGTCGACGATGCGCACGAGCGTGCCGTCGTCGATGAGGTTGGGCCCCCAGAGGTCGTTGTGGCACGGACGCGCCGTCGGCCATCCCGGCCGCAGCGCCCGGTCGATCTCGGCGGCGTGTTCGTACATCCGCTGGGTGTCGCCCGGCAGCGGCGCGCCTTGCCCGCGTGCCGCGCGGAGGTAATCCTGGACGGCTAGGAAGGGCGAAAACAGCCCCTGGAAGTCCGGTCCGCCATGGTAAAGGCGGAGCGATCGGACCACCCGCTCGAGCATCTCCGGCCGTTCCAGGTCCGCTGCGGAGAGGGGACGGCCGCCGATGAAGCGTGTGACCAGAAGACCGTGATCCGGTAACCACTCCACGACCTCGGGCCCCACGCCGGTCCGAGCCGCCGCGAGGAGGCAGCGGTATTCGCGCCGGCGATCGACGCCGAGATGTTCCGTCCCCGTCCCCTCGATGCGGAGGACGAACACCTCACCGTCAACGTCGACGCGATAGGAGACATTGGTGATGCCGCCCGGCAGCGGCGAGGCGTTCAATGACGATGCGCCGCGCCACCGGACGATGCGGGCCACCGCCTGATCGAGGGTGAGGTGCACCGAACTGCGGATCATCCCGGCTCCCAGGACGGCGGAGTTCTGCTCGGGGGCGGCGGTGGTCCTAGGAGACACCCAGCCGCTGCTTGGGAATCTCCTTCTTGGGGTCGATGAACGGCAGTCCCACCACCGTGGCCTGATGCCTCGGCTCGCCCGGCAGACGCTGGACCTCGATGCGTTCCCCCGGCTTGCTGTAGTCGACTTTGACGATGGCCAGCCCGATGTTCTTCCCTAGCGTTGGGGAGTAGACGAAGGCCGAGGCCCGGCCGACCAGCGTCCCGTCCTTGAAGACCTGCCAGGGCCCCTCGAATTCATGCCGGGCCGGCTCGCTGCTGACCTCGAATCCTACCAGCTTCCGCTTGACGCCCTCGCGGCGGACTCGCTCGAGCGCATCCTTTCCGATGAACCGTTCCTTCGGCTCGATCTGCCAATCGAGGCCCAACTCGTAGAGGTTGGTGCTCAGGTCCATGTCCGCCTGGTTGTTGAGGATCCCCGCCTCGACGCGGCGGGCGTGATTGGGACCGGCGGGAATGAGCCCGAACGGCTCGCCGCGCTCCATGATGAGCGTGACCATCTCCTCGGCGCGATTGTTGTCCAGCAGAAACACCTCGTAACCGACCTCTCCCGTCCACCCCGTCCGCGTGATGATCACCGGGATGCGGCCGGGGAGCTGCGCCTCCATCCACCAGTAGTACCGGAGCGCGCGGATGGCCTCACCGATGAGGGCCTCGAGGATGTCAGGGGACTTCGGCCCCTGGACTTGGATGGGGTAGACGTCGGTGAGACGCACCGTAGCCCGGAGCCCCGCCCCGACGGCCACGCCCTTCGCCCAGAGGTGGACGTCGCTGTCGGATGGACACAGCCAGAAACGGTTCTCGCCGAGCCTGAGCACCACCGGATCGTTGACCACCGTCCCGTTTTCATCGCAGATCAGGGCATACTTGCATTGCCCGACCGCGCACTTGCGCATGTCTCGCGGCGTCAGGAGATCCATGAGGGCGAACCCCTCAGGTCCGTCGATCTCGACCGGCCGCTCGACCCCAACATCCCACAGCGTCGCGCCGTGGCGGATCGCTTCGTATTCTTGATCCTTCGTCTGCCCCTCGAAGTCGACCGCGTGCAGGATATGGTTGTACCACAGGAACGAAGTGGCCCCGAGCGCTCGAAAGGCCGGAAAGAGCGGGGACTTCAGATACCGCATTGAATGGACGAGGCGATAATCGAAAGGATCGCCGCTTCGCATCTGATCTCTCCCTTACGGCTGTGAGTCCGCCCGAGCGCAGAGGTGGCCCGCCGAGTGTGCTTCACGCTTCGACTCCTCCCTGCCTTCTCCTCTCGATATGCTCGCGGGAGGGGGTTCCAGGAGGCTGCCCGCGGAGTGGGTTGCAGGGGGACGCCGCGCATGCGTCCCCTGCGTTTACGGCGGCACTCCGACAGGAAGGCCGCACAGCGCGACGAAGCCCTGGTCCGTCATGCGCGACGAAGCTCAAGCGGTCATCATCGGCGGGGGAGTAGCCGGATGCAGCATCGCCTACCATCTCACGTTGATGGGCTGGCGGGACGTCGTCATCGTAGAGCGGGGCGAGCTCACGAGCGGATCGACCCACCGAGCGGCCGGCCTCGTCGGCCAGCTGCGCGGGACGTACAACCTCACGCGGATGATCATGTACAGCGTGGAGCTCTACGGACGGCTCCTCGCAGAGACGGGATTCGATCCGGAGTGGCGGCAGGTCGGCAGCCTCCGCCTGGCCAGCAGCCAGCTACGGATGGAGGAGATCCGCCGGCTGGTGGCCCAGGCGCGCGCGTTCGGGCTTGAGGTCGAGCTGCTGGGGCCCCGCGAGATCGAGGCTCTGTGCCCCGTGGTCGACGTCCGCGAGCTCGTCGGCGGCGCGCACATCCCGTCCGACGGCCGGATCGACCCCAGCGGTCTCGCCTACGCGCTGGCGCAGGGCGCGCGAAGTCGTGGATGCGAGATCCACACGCAGACGCGTGTCACCGGGATCGACGTGCGGGATGGCCGCGTCCGGGCGGTCACCACCACTCGAGGAACGGTCCGCACCCCCGTCGTCGTGAGCGCGGCCGGCGTGTGGTCCTGGCATGTGGGGCGGCTCATCGGCGTGGCGATTCCGATCGTCCCCATCCAGCACCACTACATGATCACGGAGCCGTTCGCAGTCCCGCGGGATCTGCCGACCTTCCGCGACCCCGACCTCCGGGTCTACGGACGCGAAGAGGTCGGCGGCATGCTCGTCGGCGGCTACGAGGGGAATCCGGTCCTGTGCGGACCGGAGCCCATCCCTGCGGATCTGGACCCGGTGCGCATGGTGCCGAACTGGGACCACTTCGAGCCGCTGGCGCACAACGCGGTGAAGCGCATTCCGGCCCTCGCCGATGTGGGAGTCCGCAAGTTGATGACCGGGCCCGAGGTCTTCACCCCCGACGGGGACTTCCTGCTCGGCGAGTCCGCGGAAGTGCGCGGGTTCTACGTGGCTGGAGGGACGCCGGGGATCGCCGCAGCCGGCGGCGTCGGCAAGGCTATGGCGGAGTGGATCATCGAAGGACGGCCGTCGCTCGATCTCTGGCGGGCGGACGTCCGCCGGTTCGGGGCGCAGTTCGCCGACCGCGACTACACCGCAGCCCGCGCCGAGGAGGTCTACGCGCGCAACTACACCGTGCACCTTCCCCTGGAGGAATTCGAGTCGGTCCGGCCGCTACGGACCAGTCCTCCGTATGCGCGCCTGGTCGCTCTCCGCGCGGTCTTTGGGGAGAAGGCGGGATGGGAGCGGCCGAACTGGTTCGCTTCCAACGAGAACGGCCAACCGCTCGGTCCGGTCCCCACAGGGTGGATCCGGCACAACTGGTCGTCCGCCATCCCCGCGGAGCACGCCGCGACGCGTACCAACGCCGGCATCTTTGACTTCTCCTCGTTCAGCAAATTCGAAGTCCAGGGGCGCGGCGCGCTCGGCGCGCTGCAGTGGCTGACCGATAACGATCTCGACCGCCCGGCCGGCGCAGTCACGTACACGCAGATGCTCAATCCGCGCGGCGGGGTGGAATGCGATCTCACGGTGACGTGTCTGGCTTCCGATCACTTCTTCATCGTGACGGGGAGCGCGTTCGGCGTACACGATCTTGCCTGGATCCGATCGCATCTGCCCGCCGACGGTGCGGTGCTGGCGCGCGACGTGACGACTGAACTGGCCTGCGTCGGCCTGTGGGGCCCCCGGGCACGGGAGATCCTTCAAGAGGTTGCCGGAGGTGATGTCTCTAACGGTGCCTTCCCGTACATGAGCTACCGTGAGATCCGGATCGCCGGGGTTTCCGTGCGGGCGCTCCGTGTCACGTATGTCGGCGAATCAGGTTGGGAGCTCTATACGCCGGTGGCGAGCGGGCTGGCCGTGTGGGACGCGATCTGGGAGGCAGGCGTACCGCGCGGCTTGCGTCCGGTCGGCTACCGGGCGGTCGATTCACTTCGGTTGGAGAAGGGGTACCGATACTGGAGCGCGGACGTGACCCCTGACTACACGCCGTACGAGGCGGGGCAGGGTTTCTGCGTGAAGGTGGACCGCAAGGATTTTCAGGGCCGGGAGGCGTTGTTGCGGCAGAAGGAGAAGGGACTGGTCCGGAAGCTGGGCTGCGTGGTCCTCTCGGACAGTACGGCTCACCCCCTGGGCAATGAGCCTGTGCTCAGCGACGGGCGCGTCGTCTCCCGGGTGACCAGCGGGGGCATCGGGTACACCGTTCAGGAAAGCATCGCCTACGCATACCTGCCGATCGAGCTCGCCGGCATCGGGACGGAGCTGAGTATCGAATTGGACGGCCGGCGTATCCCCGCCCGGGTCGAGCGTGAGCCGCGGTTCGATCCGTCGAACAGCCGCATCAAAGCATGACGGATCGCGCGCGATGATCGAGGTACCGTCCCTGGCGCCCGGGGAGACCCTGCTGCTTACCGTCCGCCACGGGGTGACGGAACTCAATCGAGACAAACGGGTCAGCGGGCAGACGCTGGATGTGCCCCTTCTACCTGAGGGAATCCGTCAGGCGGAGCAGGCGCGCGAACGGTTTGCGGGGACGCCGCTCGACACCGTGCTCTCCTCGCCGCTGCAGCGGGCGATCCACACCGCCCAGATCGTCGCGGGTTTCCCCCGCGAGGCGATCGAGATCGATCCCCTGGCCACAGAGCGGTCGTTCGGCCTGATGGAGGGCCTGACGCGAGCACAGGTTGAATCACGCTTCCCGCAAGTGCGGTACCTGCAGATCGAACATGTTGGGTATTCACTGAACCCCCCGGAGGGCGAGCCGTTCCCGGACGTGCAAGACCGCGCACGGCGGTTCCTGCGCGGGGTCCTGTCCCGCCACGCCGGACGGCGGGTTCTGATCTCGTCCCACCAGACCTTCCTCCAGCAGCTCCACGGCGTGCTGCGCGGCCATGATCCTTTCGAGGCGCTGCGCTTCGATATCCTGAATCTGGAATTGAACATCTTCCATCTCACTCAGTCGGCAGCACTCATCACGCATCGCCGCGAGCCTCTCGTGCCTCAGGCGGCCCAATATCCTTCCTTCTGAGGTCCGTCCTTCAGCCGATCACCGCAACCTCGCGGAGAAGACTGGCCCGGGCCCAGGCTGATGCACACGGTGCGGGACACGGTGGCCGCCCTTGCAGAGAAATACGCCGCCCGTTTCCGGAAGACGCTCCGCCCGCTGCGAATGGTCGGCCGCGAGGCGGAGTTTCCCCTCGTGTATCCGGATGGGCGGGCCGGGGACGTCCTGCGGCTCTGGGAGCCGCTGCTCGCGCGGGGCAGGTTTGTCCCCCGCTACGATGACCCGAAGGCGAAGACGCTGATCGTCGCCCTCATCGGCGACGATGGGACGGTCGAAGTCGAAGTAGGGCGAGGGACCGTCGAACTCGTCCTTGGCCCGTACGAAGATCTCTGGCAGCTGGCCGAGGGGAGCCGCCGTCTCCTCGGACAGGTTGTAGATGCCGCAGGGGAGAGCGGGATGCGGGTGCTCGGGTTAGGGATCCACCCGCGCAGCCGGCCGTCCAGGGACTTGATGACGCCCAAGCGGCGTTACCCGTATCTGGCGCGGGCGGTCGGACCGGCCTGGTGGCAATTCACCACGACCGCGGCGGATCAGGTGCATGTGGATATCACCCGGGGCGAGATCGTGGATGCCGTGAACATCCTCAATCTGCTCTCCGCCCCGCTGATCGCGCTGACCGCTAACTCTTCGGTCTACGCCGGGCGCGCCGGCAGGTATCTCTCCGGTCGCGAGCGGTTGCTGGGGAAGATCGGGGAAGGCCGCGCGGGCATGCCGACCCGCCCATTTCATTCCGTGGACGAGTTCGTGAGGTACATCTGCCGCTACCCATGCTACGTCCTTCGAGATCGCGGAGGATTCCGCTACTACAACCGTCCGTTCGAAGGCTATGTGCGCCGGCACGGTCCTGAGCTGCCCGCGTACCTGTGGCACGAGCACTATACGTGGAACTCCGCCCGGCCTCGCGCCCACAACTCCACCATTGAGATTCGCCCCGCGTGCCAGCAGCCGCACGATGCGCCCCTGGTCGTGGCCGCGCTGGCGCTGGGCTGGGTAGAGGCCCTGGGAGAACTCCGGGTCTTTCTCGACGAGACGTTGAAGGAGCCCTGGGCTTCGATGCGGCGGTACAGGCGCGCGGCTATCGTCCAAGGACTGCGAGCGGTCGAGCCGGTTCCGGGATTCGTGGCCCAAACGCTGCGGATCGCCGAGGGTGGGCTGCGCCGCAGAGGACGCGGTGAGGAAGGTTTCCTCAGGCCGCTGTGGGAGCGGGTCACGAAGCGGCTAACGCCGGGCGATCGCGCCCGCGTCCTCGTACGGTCGCAGGGCATGGCGGCGCTGATCCAAGCCGCGGCCCATCGACCATAGGGGGAGGATCTCCACAGCTGGCCTCTAGGCATTGCGGCGGTGGCGGGCTTCTCGGGTTAGTCCGGCATCGGAGGTGCGGCCCGCCGTAATGGCGGCTCATGCCTCGGTGGATCGGTCGTGATGCTGCCGTCCTCGAGACGCAGCCAGGTATAGATGTCTCGTTCGCCCTCCACATACCGGATGACCCGCGCCCCGCGAAGGAACCCGTCCCGGCCATAGGTCTGGCAGCCGCTGGCCCGCCCGTAGCAGAGCCGGATCCCGTGCCATGTGCCCTCGAAGTCGTTGATGTGGTCGTGCCCCACGAAGACCGCCATAAGATCGCCCGCCCGGCGCGCCGCGGCGAAGAAGCCGGTGTTGATCCGCGGGCAGCACACAGGTTCGTACTTATGACCGTACCAGGTGGAGAACTGCCAGAGGGCGTCGTACTCGGGGAGCGGGATGTGGAAGAAGGCGAGTCCGGGTACTGGGGCTTTCCGCTCATCGCGGATGCTGCGGGTCATCTGCACGTACCAGTCGATCTGGTCAAGCCTGATCCAGCCGTAGCCGCCGATCGCCCCCTCGGCATACGCATTCGAGTCCAGACAGTACACTGCGAGCGCGGTGGCCCCTCGCCCAGCCGCGCAGACGCGAAGCACGTAGTTGCCGACGCCGGACACGCTCGAGGGGCCCGATTCGGCCAGGCACCACGCGCAGGACTGCTGCACGGCCATGAGCTGATGCCGGTCCAATGTTCCTTCGTCATCGTGATTGCCGAAGACGGCGGCCCAGGGGATTCCTCGCGCCTCAAGAGGTTCCACCACCGCCAGCCATGCGCGGGCCGGGTCGCGTGACGCGCTTCCTTCGATCACATCACCCGTCAGAAGCACCAGGTCGGGCTGCTCGGCGTCCAGCACATGCTCCAGCAACGCGCGGGTTTGCGCATCGGCCGGCTCACCGTTGTGCCAGTGGGTGTCGGTGAACTGCACGATGACAAAGGTGCCGTCCGGACGAAGGCGGAGGGTCGGCCTGGACCGCATCGCCGCGCTGTCTTCGCGGGGGCCTTTGCACTCCCTGCCACAAGGATTTCGCGCCGCCGATACGGTACTGTTTGAACACCCTGGGGAGGGAAGGATCCTAATTCTGAGGGGGGCCATATGGGGCAGATGCGTTCGTGGATGCGGGTGATCTCGCTTACCACGCTGGTCGTCCTGGCACTCGTCTCGGCGGCGACAGGGCAGGGCAGCATGAACCAGCTCATCGCCGCTGCCAAGCAGGAAGGCCAGCTCACCGTGATCGCTCTGCCGCACGACTGGTGCGGCTACGGCGACGTCATCAACGGCTTCAAGCAGAAGTACGGGTTGAAGGTGAATGAGCTCAATCCCGACGCCGGCTCGGGTGATGAGATCGAAGCGATCAAGGCCAACAAGGGCAACAAGGGGCCGCAGGCGCCGGACGTGATCGACGTCGGCCTCGGGTTCGGCCCGTCGGCCAAGAAGGACGGCTTGATCCAACCCTACAAGGTCGCCACGTGGAGCACGATTCCTGACAGTGCCAAGGATGCCCAGGGCTACTGGTACGGCGACTACTACGGGGTGCTTTCGTTCGAGATCAACGCCGGGATGGTCCCGATCTATCCGCGCGACTGGGCCGATCTGCTCAAGCCCGAGTACAAGAACGCGGTTGCCCTAGCGGGTGATCCGCGTGCGTCCAACCAGGCGATCCAAGGCGTGTTCGCTGCGGGTCTGTCGGCGGCGAAAGGGAACGTCGATGAAGCGGCCGATGCGGGCCTGAAGTTCTTCGCCGACCTGAACAAGCGCGGCAACTTCGTGCCGGTCATCGGCAAGGTGGCATCGTTGGCCCAGGGCGCGACCCCGATCATCATCCGCTGGGACTACCTTTCGCTGGCCGATCGTGACACGTTGAAGGGCAACCCTAGAGTCGAGGTCGTCGTGCCCACCAGCGGTGTCGTGGCCGGCGTGTACGTCCAGGCCATCAGCGCGTACGCGCCTCACCCCAACGCCGCGAAGCTGTGGATGGAGTACCTGTACTCGGACGAGGGCCAGTTGGGCTGGCTCAAGGGGTACTGCCACCCCATCCGATTCAACGACCTCGTGAACAGCAAGAAAGTGCCGGCCGACCTGCTGGCAAAGCTTCCTCCCGCGGCCTTCTACGCGAAGGCGCTCTTCCCGACGCTCGACCAGCAGGACAAGGCCAAGGCGATCATCACGAAGCAGTGGGACAGCGTCGTGGGGGCGAACGTGAAGTAAGGTCCTACGGCGTCCCACCGGTGCCTGTGGTTCGGGGCTGTCTGGGGTTACGTAACGTTCTGCCGCTCCCCCCTCCTCTGGTAAGCCAGGGGAGGGGGCGGGGCGCGGGGGACGCGTCTTGGCGCAGGTAACGCACCCGGCCATCAGTCCTCCTCGTCCCGCGCCGCCCTGGGTTAGCCTGTTCTCGCTGACCTGGTTGGGCGTCGCGCCTTTCTTTGCGTTCGCCCTGATGTTCTTGATCCTGCCCACCGCATTTCTGGCGGTGGGCAGCTTCCAGGACGCCCAGGGGCATCTGACCCTGCGCAACATCCTGGACCTGTTCCAGCCCAGCATCATCAGCTCGTACGTGATCAGCCTCAAGGTCAGCGCCGCGTCGGCGATCGGCGGCGGGCTCATCGGCTTCGCTCTCGCCTACGCCGCGATCAGCGGCGGCCTCCCCGGTTGGCTGCGGCCGATGCTCATGACCTTCTCGGGCGTCGCCTCGAATTTCGCGGGCGTGCCGCTCGCCTTCGCCTTCCTGGCCACGCTCGGGCGGACCGGGCTGGCTACGGCGCTGCTCATGCGGTTCTTCGGGTTCAACATCTACAGTACGGGTTTCAACCTCTTGAGCTTCTGGGGTCTGACCATCACCTACATGTACTTTCAGATCCCCCTCATGGTGCTGATCATGGCCCCGGCGATCGACGGGCTCAAACGGGACTGGCGGGAGGCGTCGGCGAATCTCGGCGCGAGCACTTGGGAATACTGGCGCTACATCGCCCTGCCCATCCTCTGGCCGCCGTTGCTGGGGTCAGGACTCCTTCTCTTCGCCAACGCCTTCGGCGCCGTGGCCACGGCCTATGCGCTGACCGGCAGCTCCTTGAGCATCGTCACGATCGTCCTATACGCGCAGATCCGCGGAGACGTCCTGCACAATCAGAATCTCGGCTATGCCCTGGCCCTGGGGATGATCCTCATCACCGGTCTGTCGAACGGCGCGTACGTCGTGCTGCGGCAGCGCGGGGAGCGATGGCTGCGATGAGACCACGTTTCCCATGGGCCTCGTGGATTGTGGTGCTGTTCGGTGTTTTGTATTTCTTTCTCCCTCTGCTCGGGACGTTCGAGTTTTCGCTCCGCTACCTGCGCGAGCATTACAGTCTGCAAGCGTACCGGATCGTCCTTGCCGATCCCCGCTTTGCCGCCACGGTGACGTATTCGACCGCCCTGGCGGTGGCCACGATCGTCGTGGGGGTCGTGCTCGTCGTGCCGACAGCGTATTGGATTCAGCTCAGAATGCGCGGGCTGCGTCCGGTCGTGGAGTTCATCACACTCCTGCCGTTGGTGATCCCCGCCATCGTCCTCGTGTTCGGATATCTGCGCATGTACAATAGTTCTTCACTGCTTCCGCTCACAGTCGCCGAGCGGACGACCGATCTGCTTCTGACGTTTGGATACACCACCCTGGCCCTGCCGTATATGTACCGCGCCGTGGACACCGGGCTGCGCGCCATCGACATCCATACGCTCACCGAGGCCGCCCAGAGCCTCGGCGCCGGGTGGTCGACCGTCCTCCTCCGCGTGATCCTTCCCAACGTGCGGGTGGCGGTATTGAGCGGCGCCTTCTTGACCTTCGCGATCGTGATCGGCGAATTCACGATGGCCAGCCTGCTGAACCGACCGGCCTTTGGTCCCTATCTGCAGCTTATCGGCGCCAATCGCGCCTACGAGCCGGCGGCGCTGGCCGTGATCAGCTTTGCGATCACGTGGGGGTGCATGAGTCTCATCCAAGTGTTTGGGCGGGGCGCTGCCGGCCAGGTGATCGGGCGCCGGCCCTAGACCCTGGCTTTCGGGCGGCACAGGTCGGGAACGGGGGTCACGCACGGGAATGGCCTTTCTCGAAATCGAGAACCTTCAGAAGCGATTCGCCCAGACCACGGCGGTCGAGCACGTGCAGCTGGAAGTCGCCCGTGGGGAATTTGTCTCGTTGCTCGGCCCGAGCGGGTGCGGTAAGACCACGACCCTGCGCATCATCGCTGGGTTCGAGTTCCCTTCATCGGGCCTCATCCGTCTCAACGGCGTCGATATCACCCGGACTCCGCCCAATCATCGCAACGTTGGGATGGTCTTCCAGTCGTACGCGCTGTTCCCGAACATGACCGTGGCCCAGAATATCGGCTTCGGCTTGAAGGTTGCGAAGAAGCCCGCCGCCGAGATCAAGCGCCGCGTGGAGGAGATGCTCACCCTCATCGAGCTGCCCACACTGGCGCACCGCTATCCTTACCAGCTCTCGGGGGGGCAGCAGCAGCGGGTGGCCCTGGCCCGCGCTCTGGCCATCGAGCCGCAGATGCTCCTCCTCGATGAACCGCTCTCCGCCCTCGACGCGAAGATCCGCGTCGCGCTCCGCACCGAGATCCGTTCCATCCAGCGACGGCTGGGGATCACGACGATCTACGTCACACACGACCAGGAGGAGGCCCTCTCACTTTCGGACCGCATCGCGGTGATGAGCCATGGGCGCGTGGAGCAGCTGGGCACGCCGTTCGAGATCTACAACTTTCCGCAGACGTCGTTCGTCGCCTCGTTCGTCGGCACGCTGAATGTCCTGCGGGGCCGGGTGGTGGATCCCGGGGCGGGCAGGATCGCGGTCGACGGTCAAGAGATCGTTGCGTCGCGCGGGCTGGAGCTCGGGCGGACGGGCGATGCCTGCACGGTGGCCCTCCGCCCCGAACTCATCTCGCTCGACACGGCGGCGCAGGACGGGAACCGCATGCGCGGTACGGTCGAGGACATCAACTTCCTTGGTTCCGTCGTGCGGATCCGCGTCCGCTTTACGGACAACACGGTCGCCTTGGACATGTTCAACAATCCCAGGCTCTCCCTGCCCCAGCTGGGGCAGATGTTGACGGTGAGCTTCCCACGCGATGCCGTGCTGGCCCTCGAAGGGCCTCCCTCTGCGCAAGGCGAACCCGACACCGAGGTTGCCGGACTGTGAGTCCTGAGGCCCGGCCCTCGCCCCGCGCGACGAAGAACGATACCAGCCTACAGCCTGCCGAATGGGCATGATTGGCCAATCCTCTACCCGGCACCGGCCGGTCACTGCCTGGGGCGCGATCTCATGTTTGCTCGGAACGGCGTCCAGTACCAGGTCACGCAGGTTATCGGCTTCAGCGGCGGATCCATGGGCTACGATGTCATGATCGCATCATTCCAGATAGACGCTCCGGTCCCGACACTGGAGCCGGCATTCGGCGAACTCCCCGCACT
>DATDEG010000081.1:0-31798 GCA_036523465.1 bacterium | reverse complement strand
CGTTCCGATCCTGGCACAGGAGAACGTTGAGGAGATGATCCCCGTCCCCCGCAAGATGGTGGGTTGGCAGGACGACAACTGCTTCCTCCTCACCGTCCGCGGCGACTCCATGATCAACGCCGGCATCCACCACGGTGATCTTGTCATCGTACGCTCGCAACCGACCGCTGAGATCGGGGAGATCGTCGTTGCGCTGCTTGGGGAAGAGGCGACGGTGAAACGCTTGGCCGGCGACGTCCGGCGCCCCTACCTGCAGCCTGAGAACACGCACTACGCGCCGATCACGGAGGAATTCGAGATCATCGGGAAGGTCGTCGGGTTGCTCCGCCGGTACGTGGGAGGGCAGGCATGAGCGTACGGGCGATTGCCATCCGCAGTGCCGCTCGCCCCGTGGTCCGGGCAGCCCCCCTGCCGGCGCACCGGCGACGGACGCCTGGCGCGGTGTCTTGGGCCGCGATGGCGGATGACCGAAGGCTTATCGGGGTAAAGTTGATCTTGATCGGCCTGCTCTTCGCGGCCGTGATGGCTCTGGAGGTGCCGTGGTAGCGTGCAAGCGGTCGTTGAGCTCTTCACGAGCGCTGCGTACCGGAACGGCAGGGCGGGGTTGGGCATCGTCCTGCGCGCCGGTGGCCAGACGGTCCGGGTGATCCGCCGCGCCGTTGCCGTGGGCTCCCCCCTTGAGGCCGCATACCGGGCGATCTTGACCGGGCTCTCGTACGCGCGCACCTCGGGGACACGGCGCGTGCATGTGTACACCGACCATCCCGACGCGGTGCGGCAACTGGGCGGCGAGGCGGAGTTGCCCGGTGAGCTGACGGGCGTGTACCTTCAGGTGCGGGCGTTGATGAACGCCTACCGCTGGAACGAGATGGACTTCGTCGCCCGTGAGAGAAACGTCGAGGCGGCGCTTGCTGCCGTTGAGGCCCTCGATGAGGAGCCGGTCATGGGCGACGAGGAATTTGTGGCGGCGGAGTCCCTCCCTCTGTTCGTACGCCCCCGATAACCTATATCGTCAAACTGAACACCAAGCGCGCATGACGGTTGGGGCGTCGACCCGATCAGCCCCCAGGCGGGCGAGTGACGGTCGCGTGCTAGAATGGCGCGGTGAACCGAGATGAGGAGACTGCTGGGCGTCCTAACGGCAGTAATCGTGGCACAGGTACTCACCGGCATCCCAGTGTCCGCGCATGCCACGTTCTTGCGCGCACAGCCCGCGCCGGATAGCACGGCGACAACTTCGCCGGCGTCCGTGCGTATCTGGTTCAAGGCAGATCCGAACGAGGAGCTCGATCCCAGGCGAAGCGCAGTGAGCGTATGGAGCGCGCAGGGGAGGCGCGTGGACGACGGGAAGGGGGGCGTGGACTTGAACGACCTCGACCGTCTGTCGTTGATCGCCCGTCTCAAGCCGCTCGCGGCCGGAACGTACACGGTACGGTGGAGGGCGGTGTCCACCCCGGACCTCGCGATACGGCAGGGAACGTTCAGATTTACCGTCTCAGGGGGCTCGTCACTGCCGGCGTTGAAGGTCGTCTCCCTGTGGACGGCTCCGCGCTAAGGAAGCCCCTCATCTTTGTCGGAGCGTGAGCGTCACGGTGCAGTGAGTTGAACGGATGGCGGCACGTCGGGATCGTCGTCTTCCTCTCGGGTCTTCTGGTGACAGGGGCAACACCCGCGTTCGCCCATGCAGTGCTCGAGCGCTCCGATCCTCCGCCGAACGCCGCGCTGCGGGAGCCCCCCACGCGGATCACTCTCCGCTTCACGGAGCCCATCGACGCCGCCCTCAGCTCCGTCACGGTGGTCGACGGTGACGGCAAGCGGGTGTCCGGCCGCGCGATGGTCTCCGCGGACGGTCGTGGAGCGCGCGTGCCGCTTTCTCGGCTCGTCGACGGGGTTTATGCGGTGAAGTGGCGGGCGCTGTCTACCCTTGATGGCCATGCGAGTAGCGGAGTATTCCTCTTCGCCGTAGGGCTCGGCCTGCAACTGACGACCGGAGGACCGGCAACCGCTCCCCCCGACCCCATCACCATCGCCGTCCGCTGGCTGGCGCTCGCGGCCGCCATCGTCTTGACCGGGAGCGTAGTCTTCCGAGCTGTCGTGCTGTACCCTGCTCGGGCCGGCCCACACAGCGATAGTCCACAACTCCAGCCGGCGGACATCGCCCTCCGGCGATCCGTGCAGATTGCGGGTGCGGTGCTGCTCGTCGGCATCATCTTCCAACTGTTGCTCCGGGGGATGGAGATCCTCGATGCACCGTTCCAGCGCCTGTTTTCGGGCGGCACGGTTTGGACGCTGCTCATCGGGACGAAGTTGGGTTGGAGCGTGCTGCTCCAGACGAGTCTGGTCTGTCTGCTCCTGGTAACCCCGTCTGCGCGCGGCCGTCTCATTCAGGCCGTGGGGCTGGTTCTCGTGGCCGGAGTTGTCCTTCTCGTGGCGGTCTTCGGGGGGCCTGCGGCTCTGGCGACGTCCACCCACGCGCTGCACCTGCTCCTCGTCGTGCTTGCCGCGGCCCTGTATGGACTTCTCGGTCTGGCCCGTCGCCCATGGCATGCTCACTGGATCCCGGTATTGATTGCGGTGGGGTTGTTGGGAGGGTTTACGATCTCGTCGCATGCGGTAGGCCTCGGACTCCCGGCGATCGCCGCCGACTGGCTTCACGTTGTCGCCACCGCGGTATGGATCGGCGGCCTGGTCTCTCTGCTCCTCGCCCTGGGTAGTACCCATCGGTCCGACCGGCCAGCCGTGGGCCGAACGTTGGTTTCCCGCTTCTCGATGATGGCCGGCGTGGCCCTCGCCGCGCTGATCCTGACCGGGACATACAGCGCGTGGACAGAAGTGCCGGCGCTGCGCGCATTCGCAGAGACGCCGTACGGCCGGACGCTGCTCGTCAAGCTGGTGATCGTCGCCCCGCTTGTAGCCCTGGGCGCTCTCAACAGAATCGTGCTTAGTCCGATGCTGAAGTCTCGAGAGGCGGACGCCGCTCCGCTCGTGGCGACATTTTTGCGTTTCGTGGGCGGAGAAGTCTTCCTGGGGGCGACGGTGCTGGTCGTCGTGGCCGTACTGACGATCATCCCTCCGGCCCGCGTGACGCTTCCCGGGCCTGCCACCGCGGAAGGACCGCACTTCGTTGGATTCGCTGGGGAGATACGCGTCTCGCTCACGGTCACCCCGGGGCAGCCCGGCTGGAACAGGTTTGAGATCGACCTTATACGTGGGACTCAAGCAGAAGAAGCCCAGCCCAGGATATTCCTGCGGTTGACCAAACTGGACGAGCAGCTCGATCCCGTGATCCTGAGGCCCAGCCGTCAGACCGGGGAGCAGTACGTCGTCGAGGCGGGGGAGATGGCTCTCCCTGGATGGTGGGACCTCGAGGTCATCGTGCGCCGGGCCGGCGTGGCGGACACCTCCGCCGAGTTCCCGATCCGTCTGGGCAAATCCAGAACGGCGCTCGGGCCGAATGATCCACTGGCTGAGCGCCTGGTCGAACGGGCACGGCGCACGGCCATGGCTCTGCGAGCATGGCGCGAAGTCCTGCATCTCACCGACGGCAAAGGCGGTGGGACGTTGACCTGGTTCGCAGTGAAGGCGCCCGATCGCATGCAGTATCGTGCACAGGAAGGGACAGAGGCCATCGTCATCGGCCGCGTGCGTTACTTCCGTGCCGCGCCGGGACCGTGGGAGCGCGACCTGATCGCCGAGCCGTTCGCCGCACAGGGCCCTCTCGTCTACCTCAAGGAGATGCGGGCGACTTCCCTGGGCCGGCGAATGCCGTGTGGCGACGAGGTGTGCCAGGTCGTCTTGTGGGAGTGGGACAGGACGACGGGGTTTGCCGCCATGATCGGAACGGGGAGTCATCGGGTCCACGAAATCGTCATGGCCGCACCCGCACATTACATGACATTGCATTACGAAGACTTCAACGCGCCGATCCACGTTGTCCCTCCACGCTGACGTGACCCGGCACCAGCGCAGTGTTCTCAGGACCCTTCCCGCGGTGCGACCGTGAGCCCGATCCTCATCGCCGTCCTTGCCGCCGCCGTGATCTCGGGCGTCGTTGTCGGTCTGGTCATCCGGGCGCTCCCCCGGCCTCGACGGCGGCCGCTCTGGATGCTCCTCATCAGCCTTGCGGCTCTGGTCCTGTCCCTCCTCGTCGCCGCCGCCCGGCAGTGGGAGCGTGTGCGGCCGCCCCGTGAGTTCGCTGAGGGACTCATCAACCCGGTCGCCGCCACTCCGGAATCGATCGTCCGGGGCGAGGCCATCTATCGGCAGAACTGCCAGGTCTGCCACGGTCTTTCTGGAGGCGGGAACGGGCCGGGAGCCGCCGGCCTCAATCCTCCCGTATCCGACTTCCGGGTCCACCTCTTGGCTGGTCATACCGACGGACGATTCTTCCATTGGATCAGCGAAGGGATTCCTGGCACCGCGATGCCCGCGTTCGGAGACCGGCTCAGCGAAGAGGAACGCTGGGACGTGATCAACTACATGCGGCATACGTTCACTCCGCAGGAGAAGTGATGACCACGCGGAGTGCGGCGCTCCTCCTTCTGGTTGTCGCCACCATCGGCGGCTGCCGGACCCGGCCCACTGAGACCGGGCGGCTCTCCGTGATTGCCAGCTTCTATCCTCTCCAGGAGTTCGCGCAGCGGACGGCGGGCGACCGCGCGGTGGTGCGCAACCTGACCCCCGCGGGCACCGAGCCGCACGATTTTGAGCCGACGCCTCGAAATGTCGTGCGCCTGAAACAGGCGAACGTGCTGATCTACAACGGAGCGGGCTTCGAGCCGTGGGTCGAGCGGCTTCTGCCGGAACTGTCCGCGTCCACGGTCCAGGTCAACGCGACCGCCAGCCTACCATTGGTGCGTGGTGCTCTGGAGGAAGATGCCAAGGCCGGCCGGAGGCCAGATCCACACGTCTGGCTCGACCCTGTCCTTGCCGCCAAGCAGGTGGACCTGATCGTGGCCGGCTTGGCGAAAGCCGATCCCCGCGGCCGGACGGTCTTCGAAGGGAATGCGGCACGGCTCAAGGATGATCTCGACGCGCTGCACCGCCGGTATGTGTCCACCCTCGCGGCCTGCCGCCGCCGCCAGTTCATCACCTCCCACGCGGCTTTCGGATACCTCGCGCGTCGCTATGCGCTCACCCAGGTGGCGATCACAGGCCTGGATTCCCAGACCGAGCCCTCGCCGGCCCGCCTCAAGCAGATCATCCTCGAGGCGCGCCGCACCGGCGCGCGGGTCATCTACTACGAAACCCTTGTCAACCCGCGCGTCGCCGAAGTCATCGCCCGGGAAGTTGGAGCCCGTGCGGCGGTGCTCAACCCGATCGAGGGGCTCACGCCTGCCGAGCAGCGGCGGGACGAGAACTACTTCACATTGATGGCCGCCAACCTGAAGGCGCTCGCCGAAGGCCTGGACTGTCACTGAGCCTGGCACGCGGAAGGGGGCGCGGGGGGACGCCGCGCGTGCGTCCCCCCGGCGTGGCGCGGTTTCGGCCTGCGGTGAGTCCTTGCGAAGGAGGAGGCGAGGAACCGTGCGCCCCGCGTCCGAACTGTACACGCCGTGAGCGAGGCCGAAGCGAAACCGTTCCTTGACGCCGGAGAAGCACACCTGCGCGCCGGAGAGTTCGCGGCCGCGGAGCGGGCGTTCCGTGATGCGGTGGACGCGGCGCCGGATTCGGCATTGGCCCACAGCAAACTCGGAGTAGCACTGGCCCAGCAGAGGCGCCTGGACGAGGCGATCGGCGAGTTCTCCCGCGCGGTCGCCCTGCAGCCCAGCTACGCCCCGGCCCACAGCAACCTCGGAAACGCGTATCGGGAGAAAGCGATGACCGCGGAAGCGGTCGCATCCTATGAGCGGGCCGTCGCCCTCGATCCCGACTATTGGATCGCCCATCAGAACCTGGGGGCCCTCTACAAGGAGATGGGCCGGGTGGGTGATGCGGTCGAGCACTTCAAGAAAGCGACGCGCCTGTCCATGCGGCAGCCGACCGGCGACGGCGGGGGGACACGGCGGCGCCTGGGCTGCCTCCCCGGGCTTATCGCCACGGCAGGACTCGTCGTCCTCGTCGCCGGGGGACTGTTCGCGGGCGTGTTCAGGTGATGCCGCCCGATGTCCGTTATACTGTGCAGGCGGCACTCCTGCGCCGGGGGGCATGGAATACTCACGGAGTCGGCGTCGTTACCAGTCATTCGGCGGGCAAATAGGTACGGGGAGGATACGGGATGGGCAAGCCGGAGCATGTCACGGAAACTGAGTTCGACACCGCGGTCCTGCGGTCCGAGGTCCCGGTGCTCGTGGATTTCTGGGCGGAGTGGTGTGGTCCGTGCCGGATGATCGCGCCGATCGTCGAGGACTTCGCCGGCGAGTACGCGGGCCGGCTGAAGGTCGTTAAGGTCGATGTCGATGAGAACAACACGGTGGCGATGCGCTACAGCGTCATGAGCATCCCCACCCTGGGCATCTTCAAAGGCGGCCAGATGGTCGAGCGGATCGTCGGGTACATGCCCAAGCAGGAGCTGAAGCGCCGCATCGACGCCGCCCTGGGAGCGCAGGTCAGCTAACTGCACGCCGAGGGGGGACTTTGAGGGGGGACGGTGCGCGTCTGTCCCCCCTCAATCATTTATGAGCAGCCTGCAGTCCTGAGGCTCAGGCAACGCCGCGCGTCACCCTGCTGTAATTCCCTGTGTGACCAGCCAGCGGTCCGCGTCGATCGCCGCCTCGCAGCCATAGCCGGCGGCGGTCACGGCTTGGCGGTAGGTGTGGTCGTGGACATCGCCGGCCACGAACACGCCGTCCACGCTCGTCATCGAGCGCTTCGTACGCCGGATATAGCCGTTCCCGTCCATGGAGAGTTGTCCGTCGAACAATTCGGTGTTCGGCTTGTGGCCGATGGCCACGAAGACCCCGTCGGCCGGCCGCGCTGAGACCTCTCCCGTCTGCAGATCCTCCAGCCGCACCCCGCTCACCTTGCCGTTGCCGATGATGTCTCGGACGACGGTGTTCCAGAGGAACTCGATCTTCTCGTGCTGCATGGCCCGCTCGGCCATGATCCGGCTGGCGCGCAGTTGGTCGCGGCGGTGGACGACGGTGACCGACTTCGTCAACTTGGCGAGGTAGAGCGCCTCTTCCATCGCCGTGTCGCCGCCGCCGACTACGATGACGTCCCGGTTGCGGAAGAAGAACCCATCGCAGGTCGCGCAGGTGCTGACCCCCCGGCCCATCATCCGCTGTTCACCCGGGAGGCCCAGGAGTCTTGCCTTCGCCCCCGTGGCGATGATGATCGCGTGCGCCTCATGGGACTCGCCGGACTGCACGGTGACCCGGAACGGCCGCACGCGCAGGTCTACCGCCGTGGCGTCCTCGGACATGAACTCCGCGCCGACCCGCTCGGCCTGGGCGCGCATGTTCGCCATGAGATCCGGACCCATGATGGGATCGGCGAAGCCGGGGTAGTTTTCGACCTCCGTGGTGAGCATGAGCTGGCCCCCGGCCTCGGCGCCGGCGACGACGAGGGGATGGAGCCCGGCGCGGGTGGCGTAGATGGCGGCGCTGAGGCCGGCCGGCCCGGAGCCGAGGATGATGACGTTGCGCATAGCGCGGGAAAACCTCCCCTGCCTCGAACGGCGTCTCGCCGCCACAGTATTCCCCGCCGGGATTGATCCGCCTCCTCTCCCCGGACGGGTCAGGCTAACCCATGACAACAGTGTTGTCAACATTCTTGACAATGGAAATGTCAATGGGTATTGTGGAGAGTGCTCAGGAGGTGCAGGACGCTGGCGAAGAGTCGTCTCAACAACCGTCCTGTCTACGTGATCAGCATCGCCGCCGATCTGACGGGCCTTCATCCTCGGACGCTGCGCATCTACGAGGAAAAGGGGCTGGTGCAGCCGGCGCGCCGGAACAACAGCCGGATCTACTCCGAGCGCGACCTTGAGCGGGTGCGGATGATCCGTCATCTTACCCAGGAGGTCGGGCTGAATCTCGCCGGGGTCCGGATGTTTCTCGAGGTCTATGAGCGGCTCGAGGTGCGCGGGTCGCGTGACGCGGTCTCCTGGGTAATCGAGCGCACCATGAGGAGGAGGCGGGTACGATGAGTCTCATTCGTTGGGATCCTTTCGACGACCTCGTGTCGCTGCGTGAGTCGATGGACAAGCTCTTTGAGGAATTCTTCACGCGCCGTCCCGAGCGCGGCCGCGCGCCGGTGGTCTGGCAGCCGGCGATCGAAGCCTATGAGACCGATCACGACGTCGTGGTCCGGGCCGAGCTGCCCGGGATCGACCCCAAGCAGGTCGAGATCAGCGTGACCGAGGACACCCTGACCCTCAAGGGTGAGGCCAAGAGCGAGCAGGAGGAGAAGAAGCGCAACTACTACCGGCGCGAGCTCCGCTACGGCTCGTTCGTCCGTTCCATCGCCCTGCCCGCCGGCGTCCAGGGGGATAAGGCCTCGGCATCCTACAAGAACGGCATCCTGGAGATCAAGGTACCGAAGAGCGAGCGCGCCAAGCCGAAGACGGTGAAAGTAGAGGTAGCGGGGGAGTAACGAAACGGCGCAGGAGGGGGCTTGCGGCCCCCTCCCGTACCCATCCCTGCGACATGAGAGGAGCATTCGACGATGCCAAAGGTTGTCGGCATTGACCTGGGCACGACCAACTCTGTGATCGCGGTCGTGATCGGAGGCGAACCGCAGGTCATCCCCAATGCGGAGGGCAGCCGGCTCACTCCGTCGGTCGTCGCCTTCACGAAGACCGGGGAGCGCCTGGTCGGCCAGATGGCGAAGCGCCAGGCCATCCTCAATCCGGAGAACACCGTCTCCTCCATCAAACGCTTCATGGGCCGGCGGACGGGCGAAGTCGGCACAGAGCGCAGCATGGTGCCCTACAAGGTGGAGGACGGGACGAACGGGATGGCCGTCGTACGCCTGCCCGCGGCGGGGAAGACGTTCACGCCCGAGGAGATCTCGGCGATGATCCTCCAGAAGCTCAAGGCCGACGCCGAGGCATATCTCGGAGACAAGATCAACGAGGCCGTGATCACCGTGCCGGCCTACTTCAACGACGCCCAGCGCACGGCGACGAAGCATGCCGGGGAGATCGCCGGGCTGAAGGTCCTCCGGATCATCAACGAGCCGACCGCCTCCGCGCTGGCCTACGGATTGGACAAGAAGGGCGCGGAGACCGTACTGGTCTTCGACCTGGGCGGCGGCACGTTCGACGTCACCGTGCTCGAGATCGGCGAGGGCGTCTTCGAGGTAAAGGCGACCAACGGTGACACCCACCTGGGTGGCGACGACTGGGACGAGCGCATCGTCAACTGGCTCGCCGACCAGTTCAAGCGGGAGAACGGGATCGATCTCCGGCAGGACCGGCAGGCCCTGCAGCGGCTCCGCGAGGCGTCGGAGCGGGCGAAGGTGGAGCTCAGCACCGTGACCCAGACGACGATCAACCTCCCTTTCATCACCGCGGACGCAAACGGGCCGAAGCACCTCGACTATGTGCTCACGCGGGCGAAGTTCGAGGAGATGACCGCCGACCTCGTGGAGCGCTGCATCGGTCCGTTCAAGCAGGCGCTCGGCGATGCGAAGATGAGCGAGAAGGATCTCGACCAGGTCATCCTCGTCGGCGGGGCGACCCGCATGCCGATGGTCCAGGAGCTCGTCCGGCGGCTCACGGGGAAGGAGCCGAACAAGGAAGTCCATCCCGACGAAGTCGTCGCCGTCGGCGCGGCCATCCAGGCCGGCGTGCTCGCCGGCACCGTGCGCGAGGTCGTCCTGCTTGACGTCACTCCATTGTCGCTGGGCGTGGAGACGCTGGGGGCCGTCATGACGCCGCTGATCACGCGCAACACGACGATTCCGACGCGAAAGAGCGAGATCTTCAGCACCGCGGCGGACAGTCAGACGCAGGTGGAGATCCATGTCCAGCAAGGGGAGCGGCCGATGGCGCGTGACAACCGCACGCTGGGCCGGTTCATCCTGGACGGGATCCCGCCCGCCCCGCGCGGCATCCCGAAGATCGAGGTGACGTTCGATATCGACGCCAACGGCATCCTCGACGTCAAGGCCCGCGATACGGCCTCGGGACGGGAGCAGTCTATCAAGATCACCGGGACCGGGACGCTGTCCAAGGACGAAGTGGAGAAGATGGTCAAGGAAGCAGAGCGGTTCTCGGAGGATGACCGGCGCAAGCGCGATGATGCGGAGACCCGCAACCGTGGGGATTCCCTTGTCTATCAGATCGAGAGGATGCTCCGCGACGCCGGGGACAAGGTCACCGCCGACGAACGTAAGGTGGTCGAGGAGAAGCTGCAGGCCCTCAAGGATGCGCTTAGCGGCGGTGATGCGGCGGCCATCGGGCGGGCCGCCGATGAACTCCAGCAGGCCAGCGGAAAGCTGGCTGAGGCGATGTACGCGCGGGCCGGAACCGCCCCGGCAGGGACTCCGGCCGGCTCACCGGGTGGCGAGGCGAAACCCAGCGACGAGGTGATCGACGCCGAGTACAAGCGGCAGGACGAGAAGCCGTCGTGAGGGACGAGCGCAGCGATCGACCGTCGGAAGAGCCGAAGCCGGAGGTCGTGGCGCCGGAGGACGCGGGACCCATGCATCCGCACGAGGCCACCCACTCGCTCGAGGAGCTGCAGGCGCTCGCCGCCCGCTACAAGGAGGAGGCGGAGCGCAACTGGCAGCAGTTCCTGCACGCCGCCGCCGATCTCGAGAATTACAAGAAGCAGGCGGCCCGGCAGCGTGAGGAGGCGGTGCAGCGGGCCCGGACGTCTCTGCTCGCCGTCATACTCACCGTCGTCGACAACCTCGAGCGCGCGCTGGCTCACGCCGGCGGCGATCCCAAGGCTGTGATCGACGGGATCCGGATGACCCACCGGCAGATCCTCGACGCCCTGGCCGGTCTGGGCGTTCAGCCGCTCGACGCGGAGGGCAAGCCGTTTGACCCGCGATTCCACGAAGCGGTGGATGTTGCCCCGCACTCGGAAGCCGGGGCCACGCCGGGGACGGTGGTGGGCGTGCTGCAGCGTGGCTATCTACTGAACGGCGAGGTCCTGCGGCCGGCCCGGGTGCGCGTGGCGAAGTAGATGGAGTTCAAGGACTACTACAAGGTCTTGGGCGTGGCGCGCGCCGCCGACCAGAAGTCGATCGCCGCCGCCTACCGGAAGCTGGCCCGTCAGCATCACCCCGACGTCAACAAGGCCGCGGGCGCCGAAGATCGGTTCAAGGACATCAACGAGGCGTATCAGGTCCTCGGGGACAAAGAGAAGCGTGCGCGCTATGACCAGATGTATGAGGCGTACCAGCGCGGCGGGATGAACTGGGAGCAGGTCTTCGGGGGCGCCGGCCCCTGGCAGCAGCAGCAGGGACCCGGGGGGTGGACGGTGACCGTGGAGGGCGCCGACCTCGAGGATCTGCTGGGTGGAGATCTCGGCGGCTTCAGCGATTTCTTCCGGCAGTTCTTCGGCGGCGCCCCGTCCGGCCGGCGCGGGTCAACAGGGCGTCCACGGCGGCCGTCCGCCCCGCGCGGACCCAGCCCGGAACCCGAGGTCGCGGGCTCGATCGAGGTCAGCCTCGACGAGGCATTCCGCGGCGTCCAGAAGCCCGTCGTCCTGCAGCTGAACGGGAGCACAAGACGATTGGACGTGACCATCCCGAAGGGCGTGCGCGACGGACAGCGCATCCGCCTCTCCGGGGCGCTCGACGGCGCGGATCTCTTCCTCGCCGTACAGGTGAAGGCCGATCCTCGGTTCGAGCGCCGCGGAGATGACCTGATCGCCGAGGTCACCGTCCCCCTTACCGATGCGCTACTGGGCGGGACGGTCGGCGTGCCGACGATGGACGGGACGGTGGAGATGACCATCCCGGCCGGTACGCAACCGGGACAGATCTTCCGGCTTGGCGGCCAGGGGATGCCCACACGGGACGGCGGCCGTGGAGACGAGCTGGTGCGCGCGAAGGTCGTCGTGCCCGCGGATCTCAGCGAGCGCGAGAAGGCGCTGCTGCTGGAGTTCGCAAGATTGAGAAAGGAGCGGTCCGGATCCAGATAGGACCGATTGGCGACCGAGGAGGAGCAAGACTAAGATGGCATTTCGGTCTGACAACTTCACAGAGAAGGCGCAGGAGGCGATCCTGCAGGCGCAGGAACTAGTCCGCCGCGGTGGGTCGCCGCAGATGGAAACGCTCCACCTGCTGCTCGCGCTGGTGGAGCAGCAGGACGGAGTCGTGCCGCGCCTGGTGGAACGTCTCGGCGCAAACGTCACGGCCCTTCGCGGACGGCTCCGGACCGAACTAGAGCAACTGCCGCGGCAGCAGGGGGCTGCCGCGGCCGAAGGGCTGCGCGCTTCCCCGCCGCTCCTCAAGGCGGTGGAGACCGCGCAGGAGGAGGCGGCACGCCTCCGCGACGACTTCGTCAGCACGGAGCACCTTCTCCTCGGCGTGCTTGCCGCCGGTGGCCGCGCCGCGGACGTGCTCAAGGAGGCCGGGGCAACCCGCGACGCCGTCTACACCGCACTGCAGGAGGTGCGCGGCGGGCAACGCGTCACCGATCCGAATCCAGAAAGTAAGTACGAAGCGCTGGAGCGCTACGGCCGCGACCTCACCAAGTTCGCCGCCTCCGGCAAGCTCGATCCCGTGATCGGCCGCGATGACGAGATCCGCCGCGTCATCCAGGTGCTGAGCCGGCGCACGAAAAACAACCCCGTGCTCATCGGCGACCCCGGCGTGGGTAAGACCGCGATCGTCGAAGGGCTGGCCCAACGCATCGTGCGCGGAGACGTCCCCGAGGGCCTGAAGGACAAGCGCGTGGTCCAGCTGGACATGGGTGGGCTCGTCGCGGGCACGAAGTTCCGCGGCGAGTTCGAGGAGCGCCTCAAGGCCGTGCTCAAGGAGATCACCGACTCCGCGGGCGAGATCATCCTCTTCATCGACGAGCTGCACACGGTGGTCGGCGCGGGGGCGGCGGAGGGCGCGATCGACGCGGCCAACATGCTCAAGCCCATGCTTGCCCGCGGCGAGCTGCACACCGTCGGGGCGACCACGCTGGACGAGTACCGGAAGCACATCGAGAAGGACCCCGCACTCGAGCGGCGCTTCCAGCCGGTGTTCGTCGACGAGCCGTCGGTCGAGGAGACGATCTCGATCCTGCGTGGCCTCAAGGAACGCTACGAGGTCCACCACGGCGTGCGCATCACCGACGCGGCGGTGATCGCGGCGGCCACCCTGTCCCACCGCTACATCAGCGACCGTTTCCTCCCTGACAAGGCGATCGACCTCATCGATGAAGCGGCGAGCCGCCTGCGCATGGAGATCGACAGCAAGCCGACAGAGCTCGACGAGATCGACCGGCGGATCATGCAGTTGGAGATTGAGCGCGAGGCGCTGCGCCGCGAAACCGATCCCACCAGCGCGGAGCGCCGCGCGAGGATCGAGCGCGACCTCGAAGGACTCAAGGCGGAGAGCGAGCGCCTTCGCCAGCAGTGGCAGAAGGAGAAGTCCTCGATCGGGGCGATCCGGGAGACGAAGACGCGCATCGAGGAGACGCGCCGGCAGATCGAAGAAGCCGAGCGCAAGGCCGATCTTGAGACGGCCGCGCGCTTGCGGTACGGAACGCTGCGCGAGCTCCAGCAGCGGCTGGCGGAGCAGGAGCGGGCGCTGGCGGACTCACACCGCGGTGGGCAGCTCCTCAAGGAAGAGGTCGACGCGGAAGACATCGCTGAAGTCGTGAGCAAGTGGACGGGGGTCCCGATCAGCCGGCTGCTCGAGGGCGAGATGCAGAAACTGCTGCAGATGGAGGAGCGCCTGCACGAGCGGGTCGTCGGCCAGGATGAAGCCGTCCGCGCGGTATCGGATGCGATCCGCCGGGCGCGGGCCGGTCTTGGAGACCCGCGCCGTCCCATCGGCTCGTTCCTGTTCCTCGGGCCGACCGGTGTCGGCAAGACCGAGCTGGCGCGGGCGCTCGCGGCCCAGCTGTTCGACGACGAGGAGGCGATGGTGCGCCTCGACATGTCCGAGTACCAGGAGAAGCATACCGTCAGCCGGCTGATCGGGGCCCCGCCGGGCTACGTCGGCTTCGAGGAAGGCGGCCAACTCACGGAAGCGGTGCGCCGGCGGCCCTACCGGGTCGTCCTGTTCGACGAGATCGAGAAGGCGCACGCCGACGTGTACAACATCCTCCTGCAGATCATGGACGACGGCCGCCTCACCGACGGGCACGGCCGCACCGTGGATTTCCGGAACACCGTCATCATCATGACGAGCAACCTCGGCAGCCAGTTCCTGCAGCGGTTCGAGCCCGAGGAAGAGGCGCAGTTCGAGATGGCCCGCGTTCAGGTGCTCGACGAGGTCCGCCGGAGTTTCCGGCCGGAGTTCCTCAACCGCATCGACGAGATCGTGGTGTTCCGGCCGCTCACCCGGTCCCAGATCCGCGAGATCGTGGATCTCCAATTGCGGCAGCTGCGCGCACGCCTGGCCGGCCAGACGATCACGCTGGATCTCACCGAAGCGGCCCGGGAGTATCTGGCCCGCGAAGGATACAATCCCGACTTCGGAGCCCGGCCGCTGCGGCGGCTTATCCAGCGCGAGGTGGAGAACCGGCTGGCCAAGATGGTGCTGGGCGGGGAACTGCGCCCCGGGCAGGTAGCCCTGGTGGACTACAAGAACGGGAATCTCACGTTCACCGTGCGTGAGGCCGTCCCGGCCGCGTCGTCGCCTTAGGCGCCCGGATGCCCGCCGAGTAAGGGGAGCCCCATCCTCGAATTCACCGTCGTCGTGAGCGGGGCAGTTCTGCTTGCCCTGGAGATCGTGGCGAGCCGCGTCATTGCGCCGCACCTGGGGAACTCCATCTACGTCTGGGGCGCACTGATCGGCGTCTTTCTGGCCGCACTGGCCGGAGGCTACTTCGTCGGCGGCGTCCTCGCCGATCGCCGGCCATCGCGCGCCGTGTTCGCGGGTGTGGTCTTTCTCGCCGGCGCCCTCGTCGTCCCCATCCCGGTGCTCGCCCCACAGGTCCTGGACCGGATGCTCGCCTCGGGAATGGGACCGCGCGTGGTACCGCTGCTCGCCACGCTGCTGCTCTTCTTCCTCCCGGCCGCGGTGATGGGCATGATCTCCCCGTTCGCCGTACGGCTGCGCGCCCGTACCGTCGCGACGATCGGCAACGTGGCGGGCGTGCTCTACGCGCTGTCCACGTTGGGCAGCATCGGCGGGACCCTGCTCGCCGCCTTCGTCCTCATCGCCGTGATGAGTGTTGAAGACATCGTCTATCTCCTCGGAGCCGTGGAGATGGCCCTGGGCGTGCTCCTCTGGGCGGCCGGCCGCCGGACAGCGGCTGCGGTCGCGGCCGGTCTCCTGGCCGTGGGGTTGGTCGTCGGGCTGCCGTTCGCCTCCGGGCGTGAGCCGCCCCAGGGGCTACGCTTCCAACGGGACACCCCGTATCACCGCATCACGGTGACCGATGAGGTGGGCGTGCGCTTCCTCAAGCTCGACGCCTACTGGCAGAGCGGGATGGACCTCGCCGATCCACGGCGCACGGTGTTCGCGTACTCCGACTACCTGCACATGCCGCTCATCTTCACCCCCGGCGCGCGCCGCGTCCTGTTCGTCGGATTAGGAGGCGGGACGACGCCGAAGCGCTATTACCAGGACTACCGGCAGATGGCGATCGACGTCGTGGAGATCGACCCCGCTGTCGTCGCCGTGGCGCGCGAATTCTTCGCCGTTCCTGAGGACGCGCGGCTGCGGCTGTTCGCGCAGGACGGACGTCTCTTCGTCACCCGGTCCACGCAGCAGTATGACATGATCATCCTTGACGCCTACCTCATCGATACCATCCCCTTCCACCTCGCCACGCGCGAGTTCTTCGAGGCCGTCCGCGCGCATCTCACCCCCGGCGGCGTGCTGGCCAGCAACATCATCGGAGCGCTCGAAGGCCCGCGCAGCGGATTCTTCCGGGCCGTCTACAAGACGCTGGGCGAGGTCTTTCCATCGGTGTACGTCTTTCCCGTCGATCTGGGCCGGTACGGCGGCGAGCAAGGGCTGCGGAACATCATCGTCGTCGGCGCGCAGACCCCCGTGCCGCTGAGCGCCGGTGGGGTCCGCGCCGCCGCGGTGCGCGCCCGCGGTCTGGCCGGCGTGTCGCTGCCGCGGTTCAACGAAGCCGCTGCGGATCTCTACACGGCCCCGATCCGCACGGCCGACGTTCCCGTGCTCACCGACGACTTTGCGCCCGTGGAGATCCTGGTCCAGGAGCGGTGATGCGGCCCGTCGTGAAGCTATACATCGGCGACGTCGTGCAGACGCGCAAGACGCACCCCTGCGGCAGCGATCGCTGGAAGATCGAGCGCCTCGGCGCGGACATCGGGATCCGCTGCGAGGGTTGCGGGCGCTACGTCTTGATGGACCGCTCGAAGTTCGAGCGGCGCATCCGCACGTTCATCAGCCGGCCGATGTCCTCGGAAGGAGGGGGATGAGGGGGAACGCCGGGAACCCACCCCAGGAGTAGACGGCCTTGCCGGCGGGCACGTTGAACAGCGATGAGGACGTACGCCTGGGGCGTCGCCCTGGCGGCGTGGGTCCTGCTCCTGCCTGCCGTGGTGCTGACCCCACTGCCTGCGCCGACGCTCTTTGCCGCTTTGTTCGGGCTGGCCGTGACCGCGGAGTGGGTGATCGTCCCGCTTCCCCGCGGGGGCTACCAATCCGCAGGCGTCGCCGTCGTGGCCGGAGCGCTGCTGCTCATCGGACCGGTCCATACCGCGCTGGCCACGAGCCTCGGCGTCGCCATCGGCAACGGCCTGCTGCGCCGGCGGCCTTCCTACGCCATCGTCTTCAACAGCGGGCAATACATCATCGCCTCGCTGGCGGCGGGCATCATCTTCGGCGCCATCGACCCCGCGGGCGCCACACTCGCCGGTCCACTCTACGCGGGCCGCGCGGACGTCACGTTTCTCCTGGCGTTCTTCAGCGCGATCGTCACCTACGTCTTGACGAGCAGCATCTTCGTCAGCCAGATGGTCGCCTTCCGCAAGGGCCTTTCCCTCGTCGGCGTCTTCTTCGCGAACGTCGGGTGGGAGCTCGTGAACAATGCCGCGCTCGCCGTCTTGGGACTGATCGTCACGCTGATCTACGTAGGCAGCCTTCCGGGCGGCGCGATCATCTTCACCATACCGCTGCTGGTCGTGGGCTACGTGCTCATGCTCTACACGACCCGGGAGCAGGCCCACCGGGAGCTGCAGATCATCGAGCGGATCGGCCGCGCCTCCATGACCCTCGATCTCGAGCAGCTCTTCCAGGTTATGTACGAGGAGCTGCGCCGGGTACTCTCCGCGGACGCCTTCTACGTGGCCATTGCCGATACCGACGGGCAGCACCTCACCTTCGAGTTCCTCGTCGACTCCGGACGGCGCTTCCCCCGGCAGCCCTACGATCACGGCGGGGCGCTGCAGGAGCTCCTGCGGGACGGGGGCCCGGTGCTCCTCAACCGGACGGCCGACGAGATGGCGACGGCGGATGGGTTCGCCAGGGTCGGAGTCGAGGAGCGGCGGAGCGCATCACTGATGTTTGTACCGGTGAAGAAAGGCGAGGAGTTGATCGGCCTCGTCTCGGTGCAGAGCTATGTGCACTATGCGTACACTCACAGCGATCTCCGTCTGCTCGGGGCCATTGCCGGACAGGCGGCGACGGCCATCGAGAACGCCCGTCTGTTCAAGGCGAGCCGGCGGAGTGTGGAGCGGCTGACCATCCTGCAGGAGCTCTCCACGGCGGTGGCTGGAAGCCAGCGGCTGGACAGCGTGCTCCCGACGATCGCCGAAGGCGCCCGCCAGGCCCTGGCCGTGGATCGCTGTGCGATCTTTCTGGGAGACGAGCTGCAGGGACTTCGGCAAGGCTACGCCGAGGGCTTCCCGCCCGAGTTCGCCGCGACGCTCCAGCAGCTGTTCCGCACGCCGACGGGTTCGCTCCCGAGTAATGTTCGCCAATCGACTGTGATCGAGGACGTCCAGACGGATCCGGCGGCCGGACAGATGCTTCGCGCGCTTTTCCGCGATGCATGGACGCTCATTGCACCGATGATCGCCACCGTCCACACCGTTGTGTACACGCCGCTGCTGTACCGTGGTGAACTGCTCGGCGTTCTGTCCCTCTACCACGACTCGATCCGGCCCTACCCTTCCGACGATCTCCGACTGGCGGAAGCCATCGCCAACCAGGCGGCCGTGGCCGTGAAGAACGCTACCCTGCTCCATCAGGCGCAGCGCCGGGCCGCCGAGGTGGATCTCCTCAACCGGTTGTTCAGCACCGTGAGCGGGACCTTGAATCCCACGGAGCTCTTTCACCGCATGGTCGAAGAGGTCGCCGCGCAGCTCGGGTATTCGCACGTCAGTATCTACCGCCGCGACGGCGATGAGCTCAGCCTGCAGGCTCAGGTGGGATACGCGGAGGTCGTTGAACGCATGCCGGTCAGCAGAGGAATCATGGGACGGGTCGTGCGCACGGCCCAGCCGGCCCTGCTCGCCGACGTCAGCGCCGACCGCGACTACGTCGCCGTCGACCCCACGGTGCGGTCGGAGGCGGCGGTGCCGATCATCATCGACAGTGAAGTGCGGGGCGTCCTAAACATCGAGGCCGGCCCGGAGCGCGTCCTCGGGCCGGGCGATCTGCAGCTCCTCCAGACGCTCGCCCGGCAACTTTCCGTAGCGCTGCGCAACGCGACCCTCTACGACGAGGCAAAACGCACCCGGGACGAGCTGAGCGTCCTCTACGACGCGGCGAAGGCGATCAGCAGCAGTTTGGAGATGGAATCCGTGCTGGAGACCCTCGTCCAGGTGCCCTGCCGGGCGTTCGGCTACGAGTACGGCGCAATCTTGCTCGTTGACGATCGTTCCGATGACCTCGTGATCGAAGCGACCTACGGGTATTCGCCGAGCACCCGCGGGTACCGCTTGGCCTCAGGCAACGGGATCACAGGATCGGTGCACCGGACGGGTCAGGCAGAGCTCGTCCGGGACGTCCGTGAGGACGCGCGGTACATCGACGTGAACCGCGATGTCGTCGCCGAGATCGCCGTCCCGCTCATCCGGGAGGGCCGTGTCATCGGCGTGTTCAACGTCGAGAGCACGCGCCCGGGCGCCTTGGGCGAGCGGGATGTGAATATCCTCACCACGCTGGCCGGATACGCGACGATCGCCATCCAAAATGCGCGGCTGTTCGCGCAGTCGGAGCGCCTCGCCGCTACGGACGGCCTCACCGGGTTGTTCAACCACCGCCACCTCCATCAGGCCATGGAACGGATGCTGGAGCGCTGCCGGCGCGAGGAACGGCCGCTGGCGCTGATCATGCTCGAGATCGACAACTTCAAACGCTACAACGATACGTACGGGCATCAGCGGGGCGATGAGGTTCTCCGCATCGTCGCTGAGATGCTGCGCAAGGGCAGCCGGGCCACGGACATCGTGGCGCGGTACGGCGGGGACGAGTTCATGATCGTGCTCCCCGACACCAGGAAGGACACCGCCGGCGATGTGGGAGAACGGCTGCGTCGCGCGATCGAAGCCTATCCCTTCCGGCTCGGCGACAACATCGTCACCAACGTCACGCTAAGCGTCGGGATCGCCGCGAGCCCGGACGACGGCGATTCCGTCGACGCGCTCGTCGACGCCGTCGATCGCGCGCAATACTCCGCCAAACGGTCCGGTGGCAACAAGGTCCAGAGCGCCCACGTCTATCACTAGAGAGCCGGGGCACTACTCAACCATGGAGGGGGACTCCCACCGCGGGCCGGGGGCGGGGCATCGCCATACCGCGATCGTGATCACGAGGACGGGGGTGCCGGCGCCATGCTGACCATCGTGATCACGGCCGTGGCCGCAGCCGCCGCGGCGGTGCTCGCCGCCCGGTTTGATCTCACACATCTTCACTTTCTCCTCATCATTCCCGTCGGGGCGATCGCCATGGGGATCGTCATCGGCGCCGCCGTTGCCGCGTCCATCCGGCTGGCGCGTTCTTACGACACGAACGGCATGAGGCTGGTTGGGATCGTGGCCGGGTTGGCGGCGTACTGGGCCGCCGTCATGCTCGCCTTCACGGGCCTCTCGATCACGCTCGGACCGTTCCGGCTGCCCGCGACGTCCGTGCTCAACTTCCCGGCCTATCTCACCCGGATGGTCCGCGCGCAGGGACAGCCGATCACCGCCTTCCTCGCCCCGTGGCTGACGATCCCGGCACGGTTCGATGCGTGGATCGGTCTGGGCGTGATCGCCATCGAGATGATCGGCCTGCTGTACGCCGTGGCGTCGGCCATCTCCTATCTTGGGAACGTCCCCTACTGCCGCCGCGACCGCCGCTTCTTTGCCCTTCGTGAGATCCTCGAGACGCGGGAGGAGGAGCTGTTGCACCAGTGGATGCGCGCGGTCCACGAACGGCGCCCGATGGAAGCGCGGAATGACTTCGGCCAGATCCGGATGAGCCGCCTGCCGGGGTATATGCGCGGACCGCGGGTGCGCATCGCCGTGCACCAGTGCGCGCTGTGCAAAGACAGCCGCGTGCGGATCGACCGGCGGACGAAGCGCCTCGGCGTTCCGCGGACAGAGATGATCGCCGAATTGTGGCTGGACGGTGCCCGAGCCACGATGTTGGGGTAGAGTACGCAGACGGAGTTCTTGCACGGGATAGGGGATAGGGACGATCCGGAGCGAAGGGTTCCGATGTGGGGCTGTCGATAGGGATCGTCGGGCTCCCCAATGCCGGCAAGTCCTCGCTGTTCAATGCGTTGACCCGCGCGTCCGTCCCGGTGGCGAGCTATCCGTTCACGACCATCGAGCCCCACCATGGGATCGTCGCCGTACCGGATCCGCGGATTGCCGCGGTGGCATCGGTCACCCATCCCGACCGGACCGTGCCGGCTACCGTGGATTTCATCGACGTCGCCGGGTTGGTGCGCGGCGCATCGCGTGGAGAGGGGCTGGGCAACCAGTTCCTCGCGCATGTCCGCGAAGTCCACGCCCTCGCCCATGTCGTCCGCGGCTTCGACGCCCCTGACGTTCCGCACGTCGAAGGGGCCATCGATCCTATCCGCGACATCGAGATCGTCGAGACAGAGCTCGCCCTGGCGGATCTTTCGACCGTCGAGCGGGAGATCGAGCGGACCCGGAGCCGGCAGCGCGCGCACGAGGCGCACGCCGAGGAGGATCTCGACCGTCTCAACGACCTGCGGGAATCACTGCAGCGTGGGGTCCCCGTGCGGCGCGTGGCGGGACCTCCGGACCGGGAGGCCTTGATCCGCCCTCTGCGGCTATTGACGGCGAAGCCCGTCCTGTATGTCGCCAACGTCTCTGAATCGGACCTTCCCGCGGGCGGGGACGCCGCCGCCCGCGTGCACGAGCTGGCGCGCGCGGATCACGCTGCATCGATCGTGCTCGCCGCCCGCCTGGAGGCAGAGGCGGCGGCGCTCTCCGAGGAGGAGAGGGCCGAGTTCCTGCGGGCGTACGGCCTGGAGGAATCAGGACTTGCGGCGCTGGCGCGGGCGGCCTACCGTCTCCTCGACCTGATCACGTTCTTCAGCACCGCCTCGAAGGAGGTGCGCGCCTGGTCGGTGCCGCGCGGTTCGACGGCTCCCATGGCGGCGGGACAGATCCACACGGATATGGAGCACGGGTTCATCCGCGCGGAGGTCATCAACTGGGAGGCCCTCCTGCGTGCCGGATCGCTCAAAGCGGCGCACGATCATGGCCAGGTGCGCCTTGAAGGCAAGGACTACGTCATGCAGGACGGCGACGTCGTGCTGTTCAGGTTTGCGGTGTAGCTCAGACCCCATCCCCGACGTTGGCGACCGGCGTTTGATTGGTCTGCGCGTACTCAATCGCCTGCTCCATGGTTATGGCCCGGCCGCGCTGCCAGGCTGCGGCGAATGCGGCTTCATTCAGTGCGGCCCGCACGCCGGCGATCTGCCTGTCGTACTCGTCGCGGATGAACGGCGGCGGTGGGATCCCCAGCGCCTCGCGCAGCGCCTCCGCCGCCCCGAAGAGGGTCGTCGAGGATTCCGAGCGTCCCTGCGCGGCAGCGACCACGGCCAGTCCGGTCAGGGTGGTAGAGATGCCGCGCCGGTCGCCGAGGACCTTGCGCAGGTTCAGGCTCTCGTTGAACAGCGCTGCGGCCTGATCAAGCTGGCCGCGGTTCCAGGCGACGATCCCAAGATTGGCCAGTGAGAAACCGATGCCCCAGCGGTCGCCCAACTCGCGGAACAAGGCAAGGCCCTCTTCCAGCAGCTTGTGCGCTCTGTCGTACTCGCCCATCTCCCGTAACACCAGCCCGAGATCGTTCACGGCGAGCGCGGTCGCCCATTTGTCGCCCAGGCGTCTGAATTGGATAACCCCCTCCTCCAGCAGCGGAGCGGCGCGCGCATAGTCGCCTGCGCCCCGGGCGACCAGCCCGAGGATGAGGTGTGCGCCGGCCGCGCCCCAGGTGTCACCGACCTCCTTGCTGAGGGCCAGGCTTTCCTCGCCTAATCGCGCCGCCTGGTCGTATTTCTCCAGCCGGCAGGCCTCCAATCCGAGGACATTGAGACAGGAGGCGATGGCGCGTTTGTCGCCGAGCTTCCGGCCGAGAGCGAGGCTTTCGGCGCCGAGGGCCGAGGCGCGCGCGAAGTCGCCCTGGAAGAACGCGAGGTTCGCAGCGCCGTTGAGCGTCTTGGCGCGGGCCGGCACGTCGAGGTCTGCTCCGCGCTTGAGCGCTCCTTCGAGCCACTCCCGGCCCTCGGTCCAGTACCCGCGAACCTCCCAGAAGTGCCACATCGCTCCAGCGAGCCGCAGTCCGTACTCGGGATTTGGCTCGGACGTCCGGCACCATACCAGCGCGGCGCGGATGTTGTCGTGTTCCGCCTCGAGGCGCTGCAGCCATGACTCCAGCGCCGGTCCCTGCAGCTCCGGTTCGGCCGCCTCGACGAACTGCATATACCAGTCCCGGTGCCGCCGCCGCACCGCCTCGGCGTCCGCGCTCTCCTCGAGCTTCTCCCGCGCGTAGAGGCGCACGGTCTCGAGCAGCCGGTACCACGTGTCCTGCCCCAATTCGCCGACGACGACGAGCGAGCGATCGACGAGCCGTGTGAGCACATCGAGGATCTCACCCTCCGGGCAGTCCTGGTCGGAGCAGATAGCCTCGACGGCCCGGAGTGTCCACCCGCCCGCGAAGACCGAGAGGCGCTGCAGGAGATGGCGTTCCTTCTCGGTGAGGAGGTCGTAGCTCCAATCGAGCGCCGCACGGAGGGTCTGATGTCGTGCCGGTGTGCTGCGGCTTCCCAGCGTGAGGAGCTTGAACCGGTCGGCGAGCCGCGTCGCGATCTCGTCGACCGAAAGAGCCTTGACTCGTGCCGCGGCCAGCTCGATGGCCAGCGGGATCCCGTCGAGCCGCGCGCAGATCTGCGCCACGGCGCGCGCGTTTGTCACGGTCACCGCGAATCCTGGGCGGCTTGCCGCCGCCCGGTCGACGAACAGCCTGATCGACTCAAACTCCGTGAGCTGTTCCACGGGCGGGAGGCGGCTCGGGTCAGGCATGGTCAGCGAGGGAACCCGGTAGACCGTCTCTCCGGCGATCCCCAGCGCCTCCTGGCTCGTGGCGAGGATGCGGAGGGTGGGGCAGTGCTGGAGAAGTGTTCCGACCAACTCTGCGCTTGACGCGAGCACGTGCTCGCAGTTGTCGAGCAGCAGCAGCAGCGTACGCTGCCTGAGGTAGTCGACCAGAGTCTGGATGAGCGGGCGGTGCTCTTCGTGGACGCCGATCGCCATCGCCGTCGTGGGCGTGACGAGGGCCGGATCGCTGAGCGCGGTCAGCTCGACGAGCCAGACGCCGTGAGGAAAGGACTCGATCATCTCGGCGGCGACCTGCAGCGCCAGGCGCGTCTTCCCGGCGCCGCCGGAACCGGTCAGCGTGAGGAGGGAGGTCTGCCGCAGCAGCATGTTGATTTCCCCAAGCTCCTTGGTCCGTCCCACAAAGCTGGTGAGTTGTCTGGGGAGGTTGTTGGGCAGCACGTCGAGTGAGAGGAGGGGCGGGAACTCCGAGCGCAGGTCGCTGACGACCAGTTGCGCGATGCGCTCCGGCGTGGAGAGATCCCTCAACCGGTGCCGGCCGAGGTCACGGAGCGCCGTCTCCTCGGGGAGCGAATCTTCGACGAGCAGCCGCGTGGCCTCGGAGAGGAGGATCTGTCCCCCGTGTCCGGCGCCCAGCAGGCGGGCTACCCGGTTGAGCGTGGGGCCGAAGTAGTCGCGATCGCGTTCTTCTGCCGTTCCGGTGTGGACGGCGACGCGCACCCGCAGCCCGCCGGGAACCGCCGTCGCCACCGTCTGGAGCCCTCGCTGGATCGAGACCGCCGCGGTAACCGCGTCGGCCGCCCGCGAGAAGACGGCGTCGATGGCGTCGCCCACGGTCTTGAAGACATAGCCGCCGTTGCCCTCGATCGCCGACCGCAGGACGGCATCGTGCCCGGCCAGGGCCCCCCGCATCTCCGCGGGATGCTCCTCCCAAAGCCGTGTGCTCCCCTCGATGTCGGTGAAGAGAAACGTGACCGTTCCGCTGGGCAGTTCCGCCACGCGAAGCCTCCGAGTGGATAAGGGGTTCACGCTTTGTGGAGCCGCCTCCTACCGCCGGGCTTCCCACCTCCGGGACGGGAGTGCTATAATCCAGTGGACCCGTGGGGGCATCCCGCGGGATTTCTTTCGGTCAGCGAATCGGTGGAGGCTGCGTGCGGTGAAGAGTTACGATCTCGTGTACATCATCCGGCCGGATCTGGAGGCCGACGCGCTCAAGGCAGTCGTCGACCGCATGAGCCAGCGCATCACCGATCAGGCGGGGACCATCGAGGCCATCGACGTCTGGGGCAAGAAGCGGATGATGTATACCGTTGGGAAGTTCCGCGAGGGACACTTCGTCCACACGCGCTTCTCCATCGATCCCCAAAAGTTGGAAGAGATTCGTCGGGCGGCGGCGCTCACCGAGGACGTGCTCCGCGCCACGATCACGAAGGCGGTCGGCAAACTGCCGGAGGCAAAGGTTGAGCCCAGCGCACCAGCGGCTGCGCCGGCGCCTGCCGCGGAAACGCCGGAACAGAGCGCG
Source organism: bacterium (assembly GCA_036523465.1). Lineage (GTDB taxonomy): Bacteria > Sysuimicrobiota > Sysuimicrobiia > Sysuimicrobiales > Kaftiobacteriaceae > Kaftiobacterium. Next base: position 6,712 of record DATDEG010000081.1, on the reverse strand, counting down.
GAGGCGTAGCGAGTGCTCAACCGCATCATCCTCATCGGACGTCTGACCCGCGACCCCGAGCTGCGCTACGTGCCCAGCGGGCAACCGGTGGCGAGCTTCACGCTCGCCGTGGACCGGCCGTTTGCGAATCAGCAGGGGGAGCGGCAGACGGACTTCATCGACATCGTGGCCTGGCGGAAGCTGGCCGAGCAGGTGACACAGAGCCTCAGTAAGGGGCGGTTGGTCGCGGTCGAAGGCCGGCTGCAGATCCGGTCGTACGAGACCCAGGACGGGCAGAAGCGAAAAGCGGCGGAAGTCGTTGCCAGTGACGTCCGGTTCCTCGATCGGAAGCCCGGCGGCGGTCCGGCGACGGGTACGGAGCCGCGAGAAGCAGAGCCGGAGACAGCGGAGGGTGGGGACGACGACGTCCCGTTCTAGGGGCTGGACTAAGGGAGGACGCACGCGCGCCGTCCCTCCTCAGGCTCCCCCTTCCGCGGACATGAGGAGTGACGATGCCTGAAGGACGACCCAAGCAGGGGAAGCGGGAATGGCGGGGCCGGCGCCCCAAGCGGAGGAACTGCCAGTTCTGTTCCGAGAAGGCGACGGAGATCGACTACAAGGACATCGGCCGGCTGCGGCGCTTCGTGACCGAGCGCGGCAAGATCCTCCCCCGTCGCGTTTCGGGCAATTGCGCGCGGCACCAGCGCGTGCTGGCGGTCGCCGTGAAGAGGGCGCGGGAACTGGCCTTACTCCCCTATACTGCTGAGTAGTGTACGGGGTGACTATCCCGTGCCCCGCTCCTCCCTAAGTGTTCGCGGACTGACTGAAAGCGCCATCCTGGCCGCGCTGGTCGCCGTGTTTGCGCTCGCGGCGCGGTATCTCCCGCTCGTTGGCGCCGCCAGCGTGTTCATCTGCCCGATTCCGTTGACGATCGCCGTCGTCCGGCACGGGTTTCGCGCGGCGGTGCTTTCCGGGCTGGTCGCCGGGCTCATCGCTGCGATGGTTGGGGGGCCGCTCACGGGACTGACGATCGCGTTGACCTTCGCCCCGATGGGTATCGCCCTGGGGGCGGGGATCCGTCGAGGTCTTCCCGCCGGCCGCATCCTTCTGTTGGCCAGTTCCGTCGCCACGATATCCTTGCTCGTCAACCTGGGTGTCACGCTTGCGGTCTCAGGTGTCAATCCGTACACGCTGATGATCGAGGGGCTCCAGCAGGGGCAGCAGTCGGCGGTCGACATCTACGCGAGGCTCGGCATCGACCGCGGGCAGCTCGAGCGCCAACTCGGCCCCTACCGGCAGTTCATGGCGCTGCTCCCGCGCCTCATCCCCCTTTTGGTGATCGTTGGTGCGGTGACGACCGCGTACGTGAGCTTCGAGGTCACCCGCTTCGTGCTTCGCCGGTTCGGTCATACCGTCTCGGCGATGCCTCCCCTCTCCGCGTGGCGCGTGCCCGCGCTCGTTGTGTGGGTGCTTCCGCTGAGCTTCGTCCTGCAGCTGTGGGCTCAGGGGAATCCGGCCCCCCTCGCGCTGCCGCGGGCCATCCTTCGCCAGCTTCCGCCGGATGATGTCACGGCCATCCTCCGGGGCCCATCCACGCGGTTTCCCATCATCGAGACCGCTGGATTGAACATCGCCATTCTCGCGCAGATGGTCTTCTCAGTCATGGGATTGGTCGCCGGGTGGGTGCTGCTCGAGCGCTATCGCACCCCGCGATTCATCCGCTGGCTGATCCTCTTGATGGCGTTCTCGAACCCCGTGCTCGGTTCGGTGGCGTTCTTCCTGGGCCTGGCCGACGCGGTCTTCGACCTGCGCACACGATGGCGGCGGGCCGCGGTCATACCGGCGGAGGCGTCACCATGAGGGTCATTCTCCTGAAGGATATCCCGGCGCTCGGGAAGGCCGGCGTCGTGAAAGAGGTCAAGGAAGGATACGCCCGCAACTACCTCATCCCGCGCGGACTGGCGGCCGAGGCGTCCGAGCGCAACCTCCGGGCCCTCGAGGGGCAGCGCAAGGCGGTCGCCGATCGCGCGCAGCGGGAGAAGACAGAGTCGGAGCACCTGGCCTCCGGACTCGAATCCGCGCTCATCGAGGTCGCGGCGCGCGGCGGCGAGGGTGGACGCCTGTTCGGCTCCGTCACGGCGCAGGATATCGCCGACGCGCTGGTCCGCGCCGGGTTCGACGTGGGCAAGAAACAGATTGACCTCGGCGAGCCGATCAAGACGGCCGGGTTCTACAAGATTCCGGTCCGCGTGGGACCGGGGATGGTCGCCCGCGTGGACGTGAACGTCGTAGCCACCAAGTGACCGGGGCGTGACGATGCGGCGGGTCCGCGCGGTCCGCCAGATCAATCCCACGGGGCGCCCTACCGAGCGCGAATCCCTCCGCCGCAAGGCCGCAGCGCTGGAAGCGGTGTTGGGCAGTCTCGACGGCCAGGACGCGCTCCTCAAACGGGCCGAGCGGATGGGCGCGCGGGCCCTGCTCGGCAGCCGTCAGCTGGGCCGCCGCGTGCTGGCCCTGCAGCGCCTCGTCTACGAGGACGCAACGCTGAACACCGTCCCGCGCGAGGCCGAGATTCCCGCCGTGCTCGAGGATCTCCAGGAGCGCATCGCCGACCTCATGGCCCGCAAGTCCGTGCAGGCAGAGCTCGAGCGGCGCGTGCAGGATCGCATGAAGGACCGGCAGGACGAGTACCTCCGCGCGATCCGGATGCAGGTGCTGCAGGAGACCGTCGGTCCGGAGAGCGAGGGCAGCCGGCGCAAACTGGAGGAACTCGAGCGCCTCGAGGCCGTGCGTCTGGCGCGCACCGCGCTGGAAGCGCTCCGGCCCAGACGTCTCGCGCATGTCGTCGGCCAGGGCCGCGCGATCCGCTCATTGCTGGCCAAGCTGGCGGTCCCGATTCCCCAGCACGTCATCCTCTACGGCCCTCCGGGCGTCGGCAAGACGACCGTCGCGCGGCTGGCTCTGGAGGAGGCGAAGAAGCTGCCGCCGAGCCCTTTCGGTAAGGAGGCGCCGTTCATCGAGGTCGATGCCTCGACGCTGCGCTGGGATTCCCGGGAGGCGACGAACCCGCTGCTGGGGTCGGTGCACGATCCGATCTACCAGGGCAGCCGCCGCGAGTTCGCGGAGCTCGGCATCCCCGAGCCCAAACTTGGGCTGGTCACGAAGTCGCACGGCGGCGTGTTGTTCATCGACGAGATCGGAGAGCTCGACGCAGTGCTGCAATCGAAGCTCCTCAAGGTCCTTGAGGACAAGCGCGTCTTCTTCGAGTCCAGCTACTACGATGCCGCAAACCCGCAGCTTCCGGCGTACATCCGGCGGCTGTTCGAGGAAGGCGCCCCGGCCGATTTCATTCTCATCGGCGCAACGACGAGGGAACCGGAAGAGATCAGCCCCACGCTGCGCAGCCGGTGCGCAGAGGTCTTCTTCGATCCTCTCTCGCAGGAAGACATCCAGAAGATCGTCCGGCAGGCGGCGCGCCGCCTCGGCGTCGACCTGGAGAGCGGGGTGGCGACGCTGGTCAGCGAGTACACGGTGGAAGGCCGCAAGGCCGTGAACATGCTCGCCGATGCCTACGGGGTGGCCCTCTACCGCCGGGCGGGCCGCGGTCACCCCCGCATCACGCGGCACGACCTCCTCGAGGTTATCCGCGGCGGCAGGCTCGCCTTGAGCATTCCCACGCGGGCGTCCGACGTCCCGGAAGTCGGGAAGGTCTTCGCCCTCGGCGTGACGCAATACGTCGGCTCCCTCATCGAGATCGAGGCCACCGCGTTTCCGGTCGCCAAGCGTCAGCGCGGGACCATCCGGTTCAACGAGACCGCCGGATCGATGGCCAAGGATTCGGTGTTCAACGCGGCCTCGGTGATCCGCAAGGTGGCGGGCATCGATGTCGCGGGCTACGACGTGCACGTGAACGTCATCGGCGGCGGGTTGATCGACGGCCCGAGCGCGGGACTGGCGGTGGTCTTGGCGATGCTCAGTGCGATCCAGAAACGCCCGCTGCGCCAGGACGTCGCCCTGACCGGTGAGGTCTCGATCCAGGGGAAGGTGAAACAGATCGGGGGGATCCCCGAGAAGATCTACGGCGCGCGCCAGGCCGGGATGCGCAAGCTCATCATCCCTGAGGAGAACCGCAACGACGTGCCCAGCGACGTCCGCGGGATCGAGATCATCCAGGCAACCACCGTGGATGATGTCCTTCCCCACGTCTTCGTCCCAAGCCGCCCTCCGAAATCCGCAGCGCGCCGCCGCTGATCGTTCCGCAGACTCAGTTTCTGAGGGCGCTTCACCTGGGCGAACGTCGCATCGCGCGCGAATCGTCCCCAGGTTATCCCCAGTCTTGTCCCTTGCCTTATCCACCGCTACACCCCCTACTGTCCACTGAAAACCCGCGATCATCCACAGAACTTCGCACTCATCCACAAGACGTGCACAAGGGGAGTCACAGTGGCCGTCAAGAAGTCCCCCATCCGGTTCGGCATGTTGCGAGGCGCCTGCGCTGCTTGACTTAGCGAACAGATGTTCGGTATAATCACGGCGCCAGAGCCTGGAGGTTAGTCGTGTCCATCGCCACGTCCCTGGACCGCGTCCCCCCGCAGAACCTTGACGCCGAGCAGGGCGTGCTTGGCTCGATGTTGTTGGACCGCGACGCGATCGCCCGGGTGGTCGAGCTCCTCCGCGCAGAGGATTTCTACCGCGACGCCCACCGGCGCATCTTCGAAGCGATGACCGACCTGTTCGAGCGCGGCGAGCCGGTCGATCTCATCACCGTGACCGACCGTCTGCGAGACAAAGGTCAACTGGACGACGTCGGCGGCGCGGCCTACGTCACCTCACTCCTCAACTCGGTGCCGACGGCGGCGAACGTCGAGTACTACAGCCGCATCGTGCTCCAGAAGTCAATGCTCCGCCAGCTTATCAGCGCCGGGACGCAGATCGCGCAGATGGGGTTCGAGGCGAACCAGGACGTGGAATGGCTTGTCGACCAGGCGGAGAAGCTCGTTTTCAGCATCGCCAACCGCAAGCTCATCCAGGAGTTCCTGCCCATCCGCGAGATCCTCAAGGAGAGCTTCGAGCGCATCGACCGCCGCTACCAGGACAAGGGTACGGTGACCGGCGTGCCGATGGGATTCACCGATCTCGATCAGCTCACCAGCGGCCTGCAGCCCGGCGACCTGACCATCGTCGCGGCGCGGCCGTCGATGGGCAAGTGCCTGAAATACGATGCCGAGCTCGTCGATGCCGGGACCGGTGAAGTGTACACGATCCAGGAGGTCGTCGCGCGCGGCCGCACGCGCTTGTTCACGCTGAGCGAAGGCGGGGCGCTGGGGCAGACGGAGCCGTCGCGTTTCGTCGACGACGGGATCAAGCCGGTCTTCCGTGTGCGGACGGCCTCGGGACGTGAAGTCGAGACGACACTCACCCATCCATTCCTGACACCCGAGGGATGGCGGCGGTTGGAAGAGCTCCAGCCAGGCGAGCGCGTCGCCGTCCCCGCCCGCCTGCCCGTCTTTGGAACCGTCGATCCGCCGTCGTACGAGGTGAAGCTGCTCGCCTACCTCTGCGCCGAAACCATGCCGACGTCTCCGGTGCTGGCGGCGGATTATGCCGACGCCGTGGCCGTCGGCGAAGCGATCCGCGCGGCCACGAAGCCGGTGCTGGTCCCAGCGCCGGAGGGAGCCTCCTCCGACGAAAAGGCCGATGCGGCGGAGCCGGTTGACGCGGCGCGGAGTAGCGTGATTGTCCCCGTCCAGGGCGGTGCCGTACCTGAGGTCGTCGGTGCCCTGCTGGCCCGGCATCATGAGTTGGGTCGCGACGGATCCCGCCGGAGCATTCCCCCGGTGGTGTTCACGATGACCCGCGAGAAGCTGACGATCTTCCTCTCGCGGCTGCTGGCCTGTGCCGCGACGGTGACCGTCGACCCGGAAGTGGCGGTTCAATGCGCATTGCCGTCCGCGCGGATGGCCCAGCAGGTGCGGCATCTCCTGCTGCGGTTCGGCGTACCGGCGTCGCTGGCCGGGGCCGGCCTGGCCATCGCGCCGGCGCACGCTCAGATGCTCTTCCGTGAGGTGGGGATCGTCGGGTGGGAGCGGCTGCGGACCTGGGCCCGCTACGATCAGGGGCGGCTGCTCCCACAGGGCGATATCCTGTGGGACCCCATCGCGTCGATCGACTACAGCGGGGAGTTTCAGGTCTACGATCTGACGGTGCCCGGGACGCACAACTTCGTCGCCGACGACGTCTGCGTGCACAACACGACCCTGGCCCTGAACATCGCGGCATACGCCGCGGTGCACCACCAGGTTCCCTGCGCCATCTTCAGTTTGGAAACGAGCAAAGAGCAGCTCGTCCAGCGGCTGCTCTGCGCGGAGGCGGAGGTCGACGGGAGCAAGCTGCGCACGGGCTTCCTCGCCGACTCCGACTGGCCGAAGCTGGCCCGCGCCATGGGCAAGCTCTCCGAAGCCCCGATGTTCATCGACGACTCCGCGAACATCTCCGTCATCGAGATGCGCGCGAAAGCCCGCAAGCTCAAGGCCGAACATGGCCTGGGCCTGATCGTCGTGGACTACCTGCAGATGATCCAGTCCTACAGGCGCAATGAGAACCGGAATCAAGAGATCTCGGAGATCGCCCGCTCGTTGAAGTCGCTGGCCAAGGAGCTGGAGATTCCCCTAATCGCCTGCTCTCAGCTCAGCCGGGCTGTGGAGGTCACCGGTACGCGCCGGCCGATGCTGTC
>DATDEG010000080.1:0-1551 GCA_036523465.1 bacterium | reverse complement strand
GAGATGTTTGCCAGCGCCATGGCCGTGCTGCTTCGCGGGGCGGGAGTGCCGGCGAGGCTCGTCACGGGATACGCGCCGGGCACATACAATGTGCTTACCGGATACTACGATGTCCGGAACTCGGACGCCCACGCCTGGGTGGAGGTCTTCCTTCCCCGGGCGGGTTGGATCGAGTTCGAGCCGACACCGGGGTTCAGAGGTCCGGACGTCTTTGCCGCGCAGGGTGGGGGACGGTGGCTCGCCGGAGACGCGGCAAGCTGGGCGATGGAAGGGGCCCGGGCTGCCGCGTCATGGGCTCGTCGCCTCACCCTTGCCGGCCTACCTCCGTGGTTGGGCCTGCCCCTGCTTGTCGCGCTGGCCGCCGTCTGGGCAATCCGCCGGAAGAATGGGCGTTCATCTGGATCGGCCCAAGAGGCGGTAGTCGAGGCGCTCTACGCGCAAATGTCGGCCGTCCTGGCGCGCGTGAGACTCGTGCGTCCGCCGCAGATGACCCCGCGGGAGTTCGCGTCGAGCGTGCCTGGGCAGGTCCGCGCCCAAGTCAATGACGTCACCACCTTGTTCGAGCGTGGGCGGTACGGGGGTCACGAGGTGACGGCGGCGGAAGTCGACTATGCTCGCTGTGCGATCCGGGAGCTCGCGGCGGGCCTGAGGGCCGTGCGCCGATGATCGTCCTCGTCGCTCTGCTGGGAGCCATCTTGGGAAGCTTTCTCAACGTCGTCATCTACCGGCTCCCCCGCAAACAGTCACTGATCGCCCCGGGATCACGCTGCCCGCACTGCGGGACACCGATCGCCCCCTGGGACAATATCCCCGTCCTCAGCTTCCTCATCCTCGGGGGCCGCTGCCGCGCCTGCCACAAGCCGATCTCCGTTCGATATCCTCTGGTGGAGATGAGCGCCGCAGCCGGCGTCGCCGCGGTCTGGTTGAAGTCGCACAGCCTGCTCGATGCCGCGGCCGGAGTCGTCTTTGTGCTGCTCCTGCTCGCCGTTTTCTTCATCGACCTCGAGCATCAGATTGTCCCCAACGCCCTCAGCTACCCCGGGCTGCTGCTGGGGCTTCTCCTGGCCGTCCCCCAAGGGCGGTTCGTCGACGCGCTCTTCGCTGCAGCGGGGGCGGGTGCGCTCTTCCTCCTCATCGCGATCATCAGCGGCGGGGGGATGGGAGGGGGCGACATCAAATTGGCCGCGATGATGGGGGTCTTCCTGGGCTGGCCGCGGATCGGAGTCGCCCTGCTGTGCGCCTTCGTCCTTGGTGCCGGAGTCGGGGTGTTGCTGATCGCACTGAAGCGGCGGTCGCGCAAGGACCCGATCCCGTTCGGCCCGGCGCTCGCCGTGGGCGCGCTGGTCGCGCTCTTCTGGGGGAGGGCGATCGTGCTGTGGTATCTGCGTCTCTAGCGCAGGGAAATAGTGAGGAGGATTCGAGTGGGCATTCGAAGAAGGCTCAAACCTCTTCCGTCGCCGGGCCGTAAGGGTCTACTGCATTTAGAGCGGGGGCATGAGACTAGAGCACCTATGCGCGGTCGACGGGGCGAGGAATCCGAAGGCGGTTTCA
>DATDEG010000079.1:0-1545 GCA_036523465.1 bacterium | reverse complement strand
CGGAGACGGCCCTCCCGGAGCGCTTCGATGAGCGCACCTTCGTCCACCACGGCCCCGCGCGCAACGTTGATCAGCACCGCCTCAGGTTTCATCGCCGCCAGCTCGTCCCGTCCGAGGAGCCGGTCCGTGCGCGGGGTCTGCGGGACGGCGAGCACCACGTAGTCCGCCGAGCGCAGTAGCGACTGGAGGTCGTCCATCGGGAGGAGCAGGTCCGCCTCGGGCGCCTGCTCTCCGGGCAACACGGTCCGCTTCGTGGCGAGGATCCGCATGCCCAGCGCGCGGCAGGCCCGGGCGACTTCACGCCCGATGGATCCGAACCCCACGATCCCCACGGTGGCGCCCTGGACGTCGTTGGCGCAGTAGCGCGTCCACCGGCGGGCCGCCTGCTCTCGGATCAAGCGGAAGCCGTCTTTGGCGAACCACAGGATGGCCATCACCGTGAAATCGGTCAGCGGCTTCGCGTGGATACCGCGGGCGGTCGTGAAGACGATGGAGGTGTCGATCAGACCCGTACGGCGGAGGAGCTGGCCGATCCCCGTGCTCGTCGCCTGGATCCAGCGGACGCGCGGGATGAGCGAGCCGAGTGTGGCCAGGTTGGGATAATCGAAATCGAACATCACTTCGGCAGCGGCGAGATAGGTACGCCACCGCCGCTCGTCCTCGGGCGAGCGCTGGAGCGGGCGGCCCGCGTGGTCGCACGGGTAGCGGGGCACGGGCAGCAGCGCGGGGTCGAAGGTCACCTGCACCCCTTCGACCCGGCGGATCCGATCGACGAACTCCGGTTCCAGGTATGAGGCGATCAGGAGTGGAACTGGTTGGGAACGATGCCCAGGGTCTCGCAACTTTCACAGGTTTCCTCAGGGACGGGCAAGTACTCCTCCTCTCGATACCTCGCGCCCTTCGTGCAGTCCCCTGAGGAGGTCGTCGAGCGTATGCTCGCCCTGGCCGAGCCGCGTGAGGGCGACGTTCTGTACGACCTCGGCTCGGGAGACGGCAGGATCGTGCTGGCGGCCGCCCGCAACTACAGGGTCCGGGCCATCGGTCTCGAGCTCGATCCCGACCTGGTGAGCGAATCCCGGAGGGCCGTCGCGGCCGCCGGGCTGCAGGATCTGGCAGAGATACGCGAGCAGGACTTCTTGACCGCGGATCTCTCGGCGGCGGGCATCGTGACGCTCTACCTGTTTCCCGCGGCCAACATCCGCCTCCGGCCGATCCTCCGCCAGCAGCTGAGGCCGGGCGCCAGAGTAGTGTCCCATGAGTTCGGCATGGGGAGCTGGTCGCCCACTCGTACGGTGCAGGTGACTGATCTCACGACTGTTCCGCGCCTCCTCCATCTGTGGCGCATCTGACGATGCGCCGCGGCAATCGTTCCTGAGGCTAGAGGATGCGCGCGCTCATCCAGCGTGCCTCAGAGGCGCGGGTCCGGGTCGGGGATGAGGTCACCGGCGCGATCGGTCGGGGATACGTGGTGCTCCTCGGGGTGCACGTCAAGGACACCGCGGCGGAGGCGGCGTCCCTCGCGGAGAAGGTCGCGAACCTGCGCAT
>DATDEG010000078.1:0-7514 GCA_036523465.1 bacterium | reverse complement strand
GGGATTGCCCGCGGAGCCGGACGGCGCGTCGTGAAGAGCAAGTCGATGGCGACGGAAGAGATCGACCTGAACCACCACCTCAGCGGGGCGGGGCTGGAGGTCGTGGAGACCGATCTCGGCGAGTACGTGATCCAGCTCGCCGGAGAGAAACCCGCGCACATCGTCGCGCCGGCCATCCACAAGACCGTCGAGGGCATCGCGGAGCTGCTGGTCCGGACGCTCGGCATCCCCTACACGACCGCGCCGCATGAGCTCACCGCGGCCGTCCGCCGCGTGCTGCGGAGCCGGTTCCTCGAAGCCGATATCGGGATCAGCGGGGTGAACTTCGCGGTCGCCGAGACGGGCACGCTGGTCATCGTGGAAAATGAAGGGAACGCGCGCCTCGTGACGACCCTGCCGCGCGTGCATATCGCGCTCATGGGGGTGGAGAAGGTCATCCCGCGGCTGGCCGACCTCGGTGTGTTCCTCACCCTCCTCCCGCGCGCTGCCACCGGACAGCGCATGAGCAGCTACGTCTCGCTCATCAGCGGCCCGCGCCGGCCCGGGGAGCGAGATGGTCCGGAGGAGCTGCACCTCGTCATCATGGACAACGGCCGCAGCCGCATCCATGCCGATCCGGTCATGCGCGAGGTGCTGAGCTGCATCCGGTGCGGCGCGTGTCTCGATGTCTGCCCGGTGTTCGAGCGGACCGGCGGCCACGCCTATCAATCGGTGTACTCGGGACCGATCGGCGCCGTGCTCACGCCCCTGACCCGCGGTCTCCAGGAGGCGGGGACCCTGCCGTTCGCGTCCTCGTTGTGCGGGGCCTGCGGCGAGGTCTGCCCGGTGAAGATCGATCTGCCCGGCCTCCTGCTCGAGCTGCGCAGCCGCGTCGTAGCCTCAGGCCGCGCGCTGCCGGCTGAGCGGCTCTTCATCGCCGGCTGGGCCGCGGTGGCCTCCCGCCCGGCCTGGTTCGGGATCGCCGGCCGTGCGATGCGCATGATGCGGCGATTGGTCGGGCGCCGCCCGCGGTGGCTGCCTTATCCTCTGTCGAACTGGATCGCCAGCCGCGATCTGCCCGCGGCGCCGCCGCGTGCGTTTCGGGACCGGCGCTCATGATCCACCCCCCGGTATCCACCCCGAAAATCACAAGACGACTTTCGGAGACCCCGGGATGAGCGCGCGCGACGCCGTCCTGGCGGCACTGCGGCGCGGCGGCTTCCCGGTCCCGCTCCCGCCCCCGATGCGCACACCACCACGGGTGGAGCGCACCGCGTTGTTCATGCAGCGGGCGGCCGACGCAGGCGCGGAGGTTCGCCTGACCCGGCCGTCGGAGCTGGCGCAGGATGTTGTGCGGGCGGTCATCGCGCAGGGGAAAGAGAAGGTCGTGATCTGGGATGATCCGCTGCTGGCCGGAAGTGTCGAGGCGCTGCGCGGCGTAGGCCTCACCATCGTGGAGCCGAAGGGTCAAATGGGCGAGACGGCAAGCGATGAGGGAGTGGGGCTGACCTCCGTGGATCGCGCGATCGCCGAGACGGGAACGCTCGTCCTCGCCTGCGCGCCGGGCCGGCCTCGTGCCGTCTCACTGCTTCCTCCCCGGCACATCGCCGTGCTTCCGGAGGCCCGCATCTACGGCGACCTCTTCGAGTTGATCGGCGCGCTGGGCAGGCCGCTGCCGTCTGCGCTGACGTTCATCACCGGACCGAGCCGGACCGCCGACATCGGGCTGACGTTGGTGCGGGGAGCGCACGGGCCCATGGCCCTGACGGTCTTCGTGGTGTCATCGTGACGCCATCGCTGATTGAGCGCCTGCGCGAGATCGTCGGATCCGATTTTGTGCTGACGGTTCCGGAAGATACGGTCGTCTACGAGCAGGACGCATTCCTCGTCGCCCGGGCACACCCCGACGCCGTCGTCCTGCCCGGTTCGGCGGGAGAGGTGACGGCGGCGGTGCGCGCGACGCATGAGGTAGGGGTGCCGCTCATCGTCCGCGGCGCCGGCACCGGCCTCAACGGCGGATCGATCCCTGTGCGCGGCGGGGTGATGCTCGTCCTCACCCGCCTCGACCGTATCCTCGAGATCGATCCGCGCGGCCGGACCGCGACGGTGGAGCCCGGCGTGATCAATGCCGATGTAACGGTGCGGACCTTGGGCGACGGGTTGTTCTACGCGCCGGATCCGGGAAGCCAGGGCGTGAGCACGATCGGCGGAAATATCGGAAACAACGCCGGTGGACCGCACTGCCTCGCCTACGGCGTGACCGGCAACCACGTGCTCGAGATGGACGTCGTGACGTCGTCCGGCGAGATCGTGACGGTAGGGAGCCGGAGCCTCGATCCCCCAGGATACGACCTCGCCGGACTCATCGTCGGCTCAGAAGGCACGCTGGGGATCGTCACCCGGATCACCGTCCGCCTGCTCCGGCGCCCCGAAGCCGTCCAGACACTCCTCGCGGTCTTCGAGACGATCGACGATGCGTCGCAGACGGTCTCGGAGATCATCGCCGCGGGCATCATCCCGACCGCGATGGAGATGATCGACGGCGTCGTGATGCGCGCGGTCGAGGCGGCGATCCACGCCGGGTATCCGGCCGACGCCGGAGCGGTGCTGCTGATCGAGGTGGAAGCGCACGCCGACGCCCTGACGCGGATCGGCGCGCGGATCGAGGAGATTGCCCGCCGCCATCACCCGCGGCAGCTCCGGGCGGCCGCCTCAGCGCGTGAGCGTGAGCTGCTGTGGAAGGGCCGGAAGGAAGGGGCCGGGGCGTTGGGACGGCTCGCTCCCTCCTACTACCTCCACGATGGGGTCGTGCCGCGGACGAAGCTGCCCGGGGTGATGCGGCGGGTGGCGGAGATCGCCCGCGCCCACGACCTTGTCATCGGTAACCTCTTTCACGCCGGGGACGGCAACCTCCATCCGACGATCCTGTTCGATCCTCGCGTCCCGGGGATGCTCGATCGTGTCGTCGCGGCGGGAGAGGAGATCCTCAAAGCCTGCGTGGACGCCGGCGGTTCGATCACGGGGGAACACGGGGTCGGCATCGAGAAGCGCGACTACATGAAGTGGTTGTTCACCGAGGCCGACCTGGAGGCCATGCGCCGGGTAAAGCGCGCCTTCGATCCGGACGGACGCCTCAATCCGGGGAAGTTGCTCCCCGACGGACAGCCGCCGGCCTACGCGCTGCAGACCGGAGCGCGGGCGTGGAGCTGATGGACAGGGACCGGGGACCAGGGACCGGGGAACGGAAAGCCGCCTGGCCGGTGCTCACTTCTCTAGTTATCGAGCTTCGCCGGATCGCCGGTGGTGCGCACGTCCTGGTTGCTCCTGAGGACGTCATCGTGTACGAGCAGGACGGCTCCATCCTCCAAGCCATGCCTGAGATCGTCGTTCTTCCCGGGAGCATTGACGAGGTCCGCGCGATCGTCCGGGCGGCGCGCGCGGCGGGCGTGCCCATCGTGCCGCGCGGCTCGGGAACAGGGCTGGCCGGCGGCGCCGTACCGGCGGGCGGCGGCGTTGTGATCTCGCTGGCCAGGCTGAACCGCGTGGGCGAGGTCGACCTCCGCGGCCGCACCGCGATCGTCGAGCCGGGCGTGATCAACCTCGACGTCACGAAGGGGATCGCCCCGCAGGGATACTTCTATGCCCCCGATCCGAGCAGCCAGGCGGCGTGCTCTGTAGGCGGCAACCTCGCCAACAACTCCGGGGGGCCGCACACGCTGGCATACGGCGTCACCACGAACCATACGCTCGGCGTCGAGGTGGTGCTGCACGATGGGAACCCGCTATGGCTCGGCGGTCACGTGCCCGATGGCCCGGGCTACGATCTCTGCGGGGTCTTCGTCGGATCGGAAGGGACGCTGGGGATCGTCGTCCAGGGGATCGTCCGGCTGATGCGGGCGAGGGAGAGCGTGCGCACGCTGCTCGCGGTCTTCGACCGGATGGACGACGCGACGCGGGTCGTCGTGGACATCACGGGCGCGGGGATCGTGCCCGCGGCCCTCGAGATGATGGATCAGACGACGATCGAAGCCGTGGAGCGCGGCGCCCCTGCCGGATTCCCGCGCGACGCCGAGGCGGTGCTGCTCGTCGAGGTGGAAGGCGTGCGCGAGTACACGGAGCGGGCGCTGCGCGAGATCGACGCCATCTGCCGGCGCGGCGCCGTCCGCGACGTGCGGATCGCGCAGACCGAAGCGGAACGCCAGGCGTTGTGGAAGGGACGCAAAGGGGCGTTTGGATCGCTCGGCACGCTCGCCCCCAACTATTACGTGATGGACGGCGTGGTGCCGCGGAGCCGCCTCCCGGAGACGATGCGCCGGGTCGCGGAGATCGGCCGCGCCTTTGGCGTGCGCATCGCCAACGTCTTCCACGCCGGCGACGGCAACCTGCACCCCAACATCCTCTTCGACATGCGCGTGCCGGGCGCGCTCGACCGTGTGATCGAAGCGGGCGCGGCGATCCTCCGGGCGTGCGTCGATGCCGGCGGCAGCCTCACCGGCGAGCACGGCATCGGATTGGAGAAGCGGGAGTACATGAGCTGGGTGTTCACCGAGGCGGACCTCGGCGCGATGGCGCGCATCCGCCGGGCGTTCGATCCCACGGCGGGATTCAATCCGGGCAAAGTGTTCCCCTCGCCGCCGGCGTGCGGTGAGGCGCGGCGGGCGCCGGCGAAGATCCCCGCGGGGCTGTGGGTCTGAACGGCATGGAGACCGCCGTCTCACCGACGCACCTCCCGCAGGCGCCGAGCCGGCCTCGCCCTCAGCCGATCCCGAGCCTTCAGATCCCCGAGTTGGATCAGTGCGTGCACTGTGGTCTCTGTCTCACCCAGTGCCCGACGTATCGCGTGACGCACCTGGAGACGGAGTCTCCGCGCGGCCGCATCCATCTCGTCCGCGCGGCCGCGGACGGACGGATCGCGCCGACCGAACGGTTTGCGGAGCATCTGTATCTCTGCCTGATGTGCCGGGCCTGCGAGACCGCCTGCCCGTCCGGCGTAAAGTACGGACGGATCGCGGAGGCCGCGCGCGAGGTCCTCGGCCCTCCCGGCTCACCCTTCAGCCGCGCGGTCGCGGGTCTGGCCTTTAGGCGGCTCTTCCCCCGGCTTGACCGGATGCGGACGCTGATGAAGCTGTTGCGTTTCTACCAGCGCTCGGGGCTCCGCGCCGTGACGCGACTGCTTCCCAGGCGCCTGCGCGAGATGGAGGCCCTCCTGCCGCCCGTTCCGGACCGGTTCTTCGCGCCGGAGGCAGAGGTGCTGCCGGCGATCGGGCCCCGGCGTGCCCGCGTGGCGTTCCTGTCCGGCTGCGTCATGCCGCTCCTCTTCGGCGAGATCAACGAGGCGACAATCCGCGTGCTCCGCCGCAACGGCTGCGACGTCCTGATCCCCAAGGATCAAGGGTGCTGCGCGGCGTTGAACGTGCACAATGGGGAGATGGTCGCCGCCAAGGCCATGGCGCGGCGGAACATCGACACCTTCCTCGCCGCCGGCGTCGACGCCGTGATCGTCAACGCGGCCGGCTGCGGGGCGACGATGAAAGAGTACGGCCACCTGCTGGCGAATGATCCGGTGTACGCGGAGAAGGCGCAACGCTTCTCCCAGTTGGTGAAGGACGCATCCGAATTCCTCGTGGACCTGGGTCTCACCGGCCCTCTCGGGCCGGTGCGCATGACAGTGACCTATCAGGATCCCTGCCATCTCGCCCATGGACAGAGGGTGCGCGTCCAGCCCCGGAACCTCCTCGCCGCGATCCCCGGGCTCACGCTGGTCGAGATGGAGGCCTCCGATCGCTGCTGCGGGAGCGCGGGGATCTACAACATCACGCACCCGGAGATGTCGCAGACGCTTCTGGATGAGAAGATGGCGTCGATTGCCCGGACGAAGGCGAACGCGGTCGTCGCTCCCAACCCCGGCTGCATGCTGCAGATCCGGTCCGGAGCTCAGCGCACGGCGACCGGCGTGACCGTCTACCACCTCATGGACCTGCTGGACCGGGCCTACCAGGCAGGGGAGGCCGGATCGTGAGTGTCACGGTGGGCGATGCCGCGACCCGTCTCGAGCGTGAGCTGGGTGCGGCCTGGATGAATGTGGAGGATCCTCAGCTCCGCGCCCACGCCGTCGACGGGCTCCGCCCGCGGGTCGTCTGCCGGCCGGCCGATGCGGACCAGATCGCCGCGGTCCTGCGCATCTGCGGAGAGGTGAATGCCGCGGTGACACCATGGGGTGGGGGGACTGCGATAGGGCTTGGGAATGTGCCGCAGCGGGTGGACGTGGTACTCCGAACAGACCGCCTCGCTTCGCTCGGCGAGCATGACGACGCCAACCTCACCGCGACCGTGCAGACCGGGATGCCGCTGGCGGCGCTCAATGCCCAACTCGCCGCCCGGCGGCAGGTCCTCGCGCTCGATCCGCCCCATCCTGATGCGTCCACCATCGGTGGGATCGTGGCCGCCAACATCAATGGGCCGCGCCGGGCCGCCTACGGTGGAGTGCGCGACCTCATCATCGGCATGCGGATGGTGCTGGCCGGCGGCGAGCAGATCAAATCCGGCGGCAAGGTCGTGAAGAACGTGGCCGGCTACGATATGTGCAAGCTCTTCACCGGTGCGCTGGGAACCCTGGGGGTCATCACCGAGGTCACCTTCAAGATGACCCCGATGCCGGAGGCGGCGGCGACCGTCCTCGCCCGGGGCGCCGGGCCCGCGGCGATGCGGGTGCTGGACGAGCTCTTCGCCTCGATCCTCCAACCGACGGCGATCACGCTGACCAACGCGCTCGATGGGCTTTCTCCAGTCATGGAGGGCGCGCAGGCGCTGGCCGTCGCCACGGAGGGGTTCACGGAGGTGGTCGAGCGGCATCTCCGGGACATCCGGATGCTCGCCGAGGCCGCCGGGATGACGGTGGAGACATTGCGCGAACGGGATCACGATGCCCTGTGGGCGCGCCTCCGTGACTTTCCGAGTGACCCGCTGCGCACGGCCGCGGAGCCGGGCGCCGCACCGATCTCCTCCACCTCGTCCGCACAGGCCGTCATCCGTCTGACGGTGCCGCTGGCGTCGGTGGGTGCGGCCGTAGACACGGTGGGTCTGCTGCCGGGAGCGACGTGGGTGGCGCACGCCGCCTCCGGCGCCATCTTCATCCGGATTCCGTGGGCGGGGGCGGCCGGGGCGTTCGCGCGGCTCACGGACGTCGCGCAGTCTCATCGTGGCCACGTCGTCCTTATCGCCGCGCCCCCGGAAGTGAAGCAGGGCCTCGACGTCTGGGGACCCCCACCGCAGGCGCTCGGCCTGATGCGGGAGATCAAGCGGCAGTTCGACCCCAACGACCTCCTCAATCCCGGACGCTTCGTCGCATTCCTCTGATTGATCGGGACGCTGGGCCCCCGCGTAGCGCGCGCGGCTCGCCCATATTACCATGGTAGTGAACGGCAATGAGCGATCGTGTCGTGCTCTCCCTCGCGATCCACAACCATCAGCCGGTAGGTAACTTCCCGCACGTCTTCGAGGCCGCGTACACGCAGAGCTATCGGCCGATGCTGGAA
>DATDEG010000077.1:0-5670 GCA_036523465.1 bacterium | reverse complement strand
CCTTCGCTTTGTACATCGCCGTGTCGGCGTCGCGCAGGAGGCTCTCCGGACGGTCGTGTTCGGAGCGATTGAGGGCGATCCCGACGCTCGAGCTGACGTAGACTTCCTGCCCGTCGAGCGTGAACGGGGCGGCGAGCTCCTTGGCGACGCGCGAAGCGATGCGGGTCGCGTCGGACGGCTGGGCGATGTCGCCGGCGGCGATGGCGAACTCATCCCCTCCGAACCGGGCGACGGTGTCTTCCTGCCGCACAGATCCCTGGAGCCGGCGTGCCACGGCGAGGAGCAGCTGGTCGCCCATCTCGTGGCCGAGGCTGTCATTGATGAGCTTGAAGTTGTCGAGGTCGAGGAACAGGACGGCGACCGATCCTTTCCGCCGCTTCAGCCGGGTCAGCATCCGCTCCAGACGGTCGATGAACAGCGCGCGGTTGGGCAGTTTGGTCAACGGATCGTTGAAGGCCTGGGCGGCGAGCTCCGCGACCTGGGCCTCCATGTGCCCGGCAACGGCGTTGAGCGTGTCCCCGATCAACTGCAACTCCTGGATCCGGCTGGAGGTCGCCCGAGGGGTGAATACCCCCTGGGCGAGGTCAGACGCTGCGGCGTGTACCCGATTGAGCTCGTCGGAGATCTCCCGGCGGACGGCGACGACGCGCAGCCAGGCCGGGACGAGCGCCGCCGCACCGAGAGTCGCCGACGCGATCGCGATGGGATGTCCGTGTGTCACCGCGGTCAGCGCCACGCCCGCGCCGGTGGCCGCGCCTGCCGCCGCGGCGAGGAGCGCCGGCAGGGTCAGCGAGGGCTGAAGGGTGCGCGTCCGCTTGCGTGTCGGCATGATCAAAGCCCATCTTGGGCCTTGATGGTGCATGCCCCTTGGGAACGTGGCCTAGTCCGTGCGGAGGGTGGGGTTGGCGGTTTGAGAGGCGATGCCGGAGGGACGCACGCGCGGCGTCCCCCCGCGCCCCCCTTCGCGAGCGCTAGTCGGCGACGACGACCCGGCCGAAGCCTGAGCGTTTGGCTTCCAGCAGCGCCTCGTCGGCGCGCTGGATCAGCTCATCGCTGCGATGGCCATCGTAAGGGAACTGCGCGATCCCCGCGCAGAAGCCGAGCTTGACGGGGATGCCGTCTCGTCCGACGAAGACCATCTCATGGACCGCGGTCTGCAGGCGCGTAAGGATGCGCAGCGCCTCCTCGGGGCCTGTCTCGGGGAAGAGGAGCACGATCTCGTCGCCGCCGTATCGCGCCGCGAGATCGACTCCGCGCAGGTTCTTGCGGAGGATCCCGCAGACCTGGCTGAGCACCTCGTCGCCCACGAGATGCCCATGTAGGCGGTTGAGCTCCTTGAATCCGTCGAGGTCGAGGAGGCCGAGGCAGAATCCCGCGTCGTACCGCGCGCTGCGCTGGATCTCCTCCTGGATGCGGAGGTAGAAGTAGCGCCGGTTGAACAACCCGGTGAGTTCGTCCGTGATGGCCAGCGTCCACATCTTCGACATGAGCTCGAAGTTCGACAGTACCCAGGCGAGTTGTGTGGCCACGACGGTGAGGACCTGGAGGTCGTCGTCGGTGAACTCCGCCGATCCGGGGAGTTTGCCGACGTTGAGCACGCCGATGATGTGCTCCTTCGTACGGATCGGGATGATTATCGCCGAATCGGGACGGGGGGTCTCGCGCTCCGACGGCAGGGTGCCTTGGAGGATTCGGGGCCGGCCCTCCTGGAGGACGTCGCGCGCCGGGCCGGGCGGGACCTGCGAGCCGGCCTGGACCACACCATCGAGCCCGACCGAGGCCGCCAGCGACAATTCCTCACCGTTCACCAACATGATCGACGCCTGGTCGGCGCGCAGCCACTGCACGAGACGGGTAAGATAGCGATCCAGTGTATCGTCCAGACTGCTCGCCGGGGCGAGATCGGATGCGGCATCGACGAGCCAGGACAGTGTGGCCTCGAGGCGGGCGTGTTCCATCGCAATGCGAATAATGCCCGTCGCCGCCGCGCCGAAGACTCACCTGACTTCCGGCGAGATTCCCCAGAACTTGCACGCCGTCGCGAACGTATCGCAAATCAGGACCAATGTGGTAGGAATGACCAAGGGGACTAAAGAGGACAGGCTATCGGGAATGGCGTAGTTGGCACGGCACCGAGTGTTGTCCAATCGGGGAGGATGGCGTGACGCAGACGGCAGACTGGCAGCGCCGCACCGGGGCGGCGGAATCTGATCCCGATATCGTCGAACTCTTCCGGGCCTACCGGGTCGATCGCGCGCCCGACCTGCACGCCCGGCTCACGACGACCTTTATGCCGCTTGTCCACCGGATCGCGGGACGATACCAGAGCTTCGGCGTCCCCATCGAGGACCTCCGGCAGATCGGATACCTCGGCCTCCTCACGGCGATCGCCCAGTTCGATCCCCAGCGCGGCGTGCCGTTCGACGCGTATGCGCGTCCCTTCATCACGGGCGAGATCCGCCACCATCTCCGATCGCAGGGCACGGTGATCCGGCGGCCGCGCTGGATCTACGAGCTCGACTACCAGATCCGCAAGCAGGTCGACGACCTCAGCCAGCGCCTGGGACGGCTCCCCACGCTGCCTGAGATCGCTGAGGCCGTCAACGTGGCCGAGGACGGAATCCTCGAGGTGCTGCGCGCGCGGGGGGCCACGCAGGTCCTCTCCCTCGACGATGTGAACGGTGAGAACGCGGGCGATAATGTGCAGCGCTCGTTCATCGTCCATAAGCGCTTCGAGACCCTGCACCTCCCGATCGAGGATCGCATCCGGATCATGCAGGCGGTGGAGCGCCTCTCCGAGTTGCAGCGCAAGGTCATCTACTACCTCTTCTACATGGATCTCACGCAGACCGAGACGGCCAAGAAGCTCCGCGTGTCGCAGAAGCACGTCTCCCGCGTGATGCACGCGGCTGTTCTGCGTCTCCGTGAGATGCTGAAGGCCGACTACGACGTCGGCGCGGCCTCGCCCGCATACCCACGGACGCGAGGCGGCAAACGAAGAGGACCCGAGGAATTCCCCGGGTCCCCCTGATCCGGAGCGGCGCGTCCGCTCAGCGGCCTTCGAGTTGTTGCTTCACGATCCGGGCTGCCTCGGGATACCCGAGCCACGACCCGGACATCTGATAGGAGACCCACCGCAGGTATCCCGGCAGAGACATGTAGTTCGTCTCCACGCCAAAGGGTGCCAACCCAGTGACCCGTGGATAGCCCGCGGTCTGCGGTGACACGCGGACGGCCTGTGCGGGCTGGAGCCCCGACACCTCTGCTGCGCCTCCGGGACGAAAGACCAGGACGGTGGCGATCGTCGTCCCGTCCATGCCGAAGGCGATGCCCCGGTCGTTGTAGACGAGCCCGGGGAACCCCTCGACCGGCCCCTCTTTGAAGGTCCGCCCGTAGGCGGCCATCGCGCTCTCCACGCGATACCCCACGCCGAGCACGTCGTCGATCTTCAGCAGGCTGTTCGTCGTCGATACGGCGGTCACGACGTCCTTCTGCGCGTAGACGATGATGCCCCACTTGTTGAAAGCATACACTGCATCGAGCGTCGTCTCGCGCACCTCAGACGGACTGCCGAACCGGGCGATGACGAGGCGGATGGAGGAGCCGATGGAGACGCCGGCCAGTCCCTGGCCGGGCGTGATCGTCCGCGGGGCGGGGAGCCCGGGCGCCGGTCGTGCCGGCGGAGGCGTAGGCTGCGGCGCGGGCTGTGCCGGTGGTTGCGCGGGCGGTTGCTGCGGCTGGGGCTGCTGCGCCCCAGCCGGGGCAACCGCGATGAGCCAGGCCAACATCACTGGGATGAACAAGGCCAAGAATCGCCGCATTGTATACTCCTCGCCGATTGACTTTACACGGGCGTCCTTCTGCGCCCTGGAACCGCTTCCTGCCCGACCCGACGCGTCACTGCCCGCGGGGTGCGGGAACTAGACGCGTCTCCGGCGTGGCGGGATGACTCGTTCTCTAAGCGGCCGAAAGAGCCGCAGCGGCGGGCATGGACAGGGAAGGACTACGCCGGAGCGAAGTGTGTGCAGGCGAGGCCGGGGAGGGCGACGATGCCACTCAAGGCTGAGAAGAAGGAAGTTCGCGTCACGATCTTCACCGAGCAGCACAAGGTCGAAGGATCGTACCACATGGTTCCCGATGCCCGCTTCAGCGACGACCTGAATGCGCGCCAGAAGGATTTCATCCCATTGACGAAAGTCCGAATCACAGATCTGCACAACGCAGGCGGCCCGCTGATCGCGACGGACTTCCTCGCGGTGAACAAGCACCACATCGTACTGTTCCTGATCCAGCCGCCGGCCCCGTAACCGCGCACCACCGGCCGCAGTGTTTACCTGCCCGCACTGTCAGGCGACCCTCGTCCGTGTGGAGGGACGTCATGGTGTGTCCTGGTCATGCCCCAACTGTGGGGGCCGGGCCGTCGGCATCGGGCTGCTAGCCCGGACGCCGGTGCGGGATTACGTCGCACGGGTCTGGGCCGTTGCCCGCCTGCGGAGCAGCGCGGGGGGACGGCTCTGCCCTGTGTGCGCCGGCCCGATGGTCGAAGTCGTGTCGCTCCCCGACTACACCTCCCCGACCCTTGACGTCTGCCGCCGGTGCTACCTGCTCTGGTTCGATCCGCGCGAGTTCGAGGATACTCCCGCGCTGTCGATGGTCCCCCAGGCGGCCGCAACGCTGCCGATTGGAGGCACACTGACGCCGGTCGTGGATCTCCCGCCGGCTGCGGTGGAGATATTGGCTGTGCAGCGGGCGCGGGCGGAGGCGGAACGTCTGGAACGGACGGCCGGCGCGGGTCCCCAGGCGTGGTGGCAGTGGATCCCGGGGCTGCTGGGATTGCCCGTCGAGATGGGATCCCCGGTTGCTCGTACACCCTGGGCCACGTGGTCGCTGGCCGCGCTGATCACCGTTGTCAGCGTCATCGCATTCGCCGATCTCCGGGCGGCGGTCGATCTCTTCGGCTTGATCCCGGCGCAGGCCACGCGGCTCTTTGGGCTGACCCTGATCACGTCCTTCTTGCTCCACGGAGGCTTCGTCCATCTGGCCGGCAACATATACTATCTCATGCTCTTCGGAGACAACGTCGAAGACTACCTCGGTCACCACCGGTTCTTCTGGCTGGTGGGTCTCGCCGCCGTGCTCGGCGCCATCGCCCACGTGGCGTTCGATCCACGATCCACGGTGCCGGTGATCGGGGCGAGCGGGGGGATCTCCGGATTGGTGGCCTTCTACGGGCTCACGTTCCCGCGGGCGAAGATGGCTTTCCTCATCTGGTTCCGCTGGGTGCGCGTCCCCGCGTATGGGTTCCTGATCTTCTGGCTTCTCCTTCAAGGGCTCACCGCCTGGCAGCAGATCTCCGGACTCACCTCGGTGTCGGCGCTGGCCCACCTCGGCGGGGCCGCGGTCGGCGTGTGGTTCTGGCTCATCTGGCGGGACGGCCCTCGCACTCGCGTCTGAATTCCCACCCTTGCGGGCATTCGCCACTGCGGGCAGCCCGATGCAGTTCGGGCCGATGGAGGCTGATACGTGCGCGTCCGGCGGCACGGTCGACAAGAAGGCTTCACGCTCATCGAGGTGCTCACGGTCGTCGTGATCATCGCCATCCTTGCGTCGATCCTGCTGGTCACGTTCCTCAAGGCGCGGGCCCAGTCCACTGTCGCCGCCTCCAAAGCC
>DATDEG010000076.1:0-2644 GCA_036523465.1 bacterium | reverse complement strand
CGCCTGGCTGACGGAGACGATCCGCTGGCATCTGGACGGAGGACTTGCCGACTCCGCGGGCTATGAGCGGCGGTCCGAGGAAGTGGCCCTGGCAGAACGATACCGTTAGCCCGCGCGGGTCACCGAACGGCACTCGGTCCGGACCGAGTTACTTCGACCCATCTCGGTCATCGAACACCCAATGTGCGGCCGTCTAGGTGATCTTCGCTCCGCTCGGGGCGTTCTTGTCGACGGTGAGGAGCCCGATCTGTCCTTCCCACTCCGCAGCGAGCAGCATCCCGTGGGAGTCGACGCCGCGCACCCGGCGTGGTTCGAGGTTCGCGAGCACGATGATGCGTTTGCCGACCAAATCGTCGGGGAGATACTGCGGGATGAGGCCGGTGATGATGGTCCGCACCTCGCCGCCCAGATCGACTTTCGCCTCGATGAGCTTGTCCGTGTTGGGCACGCGCCGCGCTTCGAGAACCGTGGCCACCCGGATGTCGAGCCTGCGAAACTCGTCGATACTGATCTCGTCCACGTTCTGCCTCCCTACAGAGGTCGATTTCGTTGCGGTCGGCGGCGCGACCCCGGCGGCCGCTTTGGTCTCGATGCGGGGGAAGATGGGGACCCCCGGCCGCACCCGGGTGCCCGGCCGCAGACCTCCCCACCGTCTGGCGTCATCCAGGCGCTGGGTGTCCAGCGGCGCCTCGACGCCGAGTTGCTCCCACACCCGCTGCGCCGCGGTCGGCAGCCACGGAGAGAGGACGATCGTCGCGATCCGCAGCGCCTCGAGGGTATTGTAGAGCGCAGATCCCGCCCGCTCGCGGTCGGTCTTCACCGCGCGCCAAGGGGCTTCCTCATCGAGGTACTTGTTTGCCACACCGAGCAGCCGCCAGATCTCGCCGAGGGCGCGGGTGAAGTCCAGCCGGTCGACGAGTCCGTCCAGCGCCTCGACGACAGTGGCCGCCGTCTCGCGGAGGGCCGCGTCGCCTCCGCGGCCGGACGATGGGGCCGGGATCCGGCCCTGGAAGTGGCGTTCGACCTGGGGGAGCGTCCGGTTTAGCAGGTTGCCGTAATCATTGGCCAGATCGGCATTGAAGCGGTGCACGAGCGACGGCTTGTTGAAATCGCCGTCGGACCCGAACGGGATCTCACGCAGCAGGAAGTACCGCAGCGCATCCACGGCGATGGGCACGTCCACCCCGGCCTCGGCGGCGATCTCCCTCGAAAGCGCCGCGGGATCGATGACGATGCCGAGCGACTTACTGAAGCGCTGCCCGCCGAACGTCAGCCATCCGTGCGCGAAGGTCTGCTCCGGAACCGCGATGCCCGCCGCGTGGAGGATGATCGGCCAGTACACGGCGTGAAACCGGACGATCTCCCGCCCCACCAGGTGCACACTGGCTGGCCAGAATCGCCCAAACGCCTTGCCGTCAGGGTAGCCGAGCGCGGAGATGTAGTTCGTGAGCGCGTCGATCCACACGTAGATGACGTGCCGCCGGTCAAATGGAACGGGCACGCCCCAGGTGAAGGTTGACCGGCTCACGGAAAGGTCGCGCAGCCCCGAGCGGACGAACGACGTCACTTCGTTTCGCCTGGTCTCGGGCTCGATACACGATGGATGCTCGTCGATATACCGCAGCAGCCAGTCCTGATACTTTGAGAGCCGGAACAGGTAGTTCTCTTCGGCCGTCCACTCGGTCGGCCGCCCGGTATGCACCGGGCAGGTCCGCCCGGGTCCTAGCTCGGACTCCAGGTAGAACGATTCACACGACGGGCAGTACCAACCCTCGTACCGCCCCAGGTAGATGTCCCCCTGATCGTAGAGTTTCTGGAACAGCCCCGCGGCGACGCGTTCGTGCCTCGGCTCGGTCGTTCGGATGAAATCGTCGTAGCGGACATTAAGGAAGCTCCACAGCGTCCGAAACTCGGCGGCGATGCGGTCCGTCCACTCCTGCGGCGAGACCCCGTTTCGCTGGGCCACCCGCTCGACGTTGATCCCGTGCTCGTCGGTACCCGTCAGGAAATACGTGTCGTAACCGGCCACCCGCTTGAACCGGGCCGCGATGTCCGCGGCGATGGTCGTGTAGGCGTGCCCAATGTGCGGCACGTCATTCACATAGTAGATGGGCGTTGTGATGTAATAGGATTTCCGCTCCACAACCTCACCCCTAAGGACCGCCAACCACACAACGTCTCGAACGGACGAATACAAAATGCCTCCCGCCGCTGGGACGAGAGGCAAATCTCGTGGTACCACCCACGTTTGCGCGCCGCGCGCGCCTCGAGGGATACAGGGCCAGGAACCCTACACGTCGGCCTGATACCCCGGCCTGATCACGGAGGCCGTCCGGCGTCCCCTACTCGTTGAGCGTTCGGATCGCAGCTCAGGAGCCATGTTCACCGCGTCCGTCCCGCCGGCTTCCACCACCCTCCGGCTCGCTTGGGAAAGGATCCGGCCGCGGCTACTCCCGCTCCGTCATTGCCGTTGTCGCCATTCTAGGTCCGGCATTCGAGAAGTGTCAACTCAGCTCGACCGGCTACTCGAATCGCTCCACGATCTCGTAGAGATCGGCGGGTGCCACGGGCTGCGAGAGCTGCGGCGGAGTGGCGGAGAGTTCCCCACGGATCGGGCTGTTGACCCACACCGCGTAATCCTCCG
>DATDEG010000075.1:0-5191 GCA_036523465.1 bacterium | reverse complement strand
GAGCAGGATGATAACGTCGCCCACAGGGCTGATGGAGCCCAAACTTGCCTGGGCCGGTTTATCCGCCGTCCATGGCTACCCTCTCGACGGTGTGTGAGCGGCCGCTTCTCGATACCATCCCATCAACTCGCCCAGCCCGTAGCCGTATCCTTCGCGCAACTTCCGATTGCGCTCCGGATCCCGGACCGTCTCCCATCCTGCGTGCGTGACGGTGACCCGCGTTTGCCCGGGGGCGACAGCCTCGAAGAGCACCTCCACTTCAGTGCGCTCCTCGGGCACCCAGTCGGCCTCGCGCCAGGTGTAGACGAGCCGCCTGCCAGGTTCCCACACCAGGATCCGCCCGATCTCCAACCCCTCGCCGGTTGCGGCATCATAGACTTCGATGAACCGCCCGCCGACGCGCGGCTCGAATCGAAGCCCGACGGCCCGCTTGGCGTCATTCCAGTAGTGGCTGCCACGTCTCCACCAGTTGTTGATCCCCTCGGTCCAGAGCCTGAAGGCATTCTCCGGGTTGGTCGGGATGTCTACACTCTGCTGCACCGTCATCTCCTTGACGCTCATCTCTTCCGCCTCCTTGGTCTGGTGTGTGACGGCCGCCGGCGCGGCGTTTGGGCTTGGTCCGCGACGTACCGGCTGAACGCGGTGAGTTGTATCGACCAGAACTGCCGGACCGCCTGCAGCCAATCGGCAGCGTCACCCAGCGGGGCACCACGCAGCCGGCAGAGCCGCGCGCGGCCGTCGTCGGCGCCGCGGGTCTCGTCGAGAAGTCCACGAGCCCGGAGCAGTCGGAGGTGCCGGCTGATCGCCGGGCGGCTCACTCGGAGCGCGCGCGCGAGCTCCGTGGGATGGCGTGGTCGTTCGGCCAGCAGGACGATGAGCCGCCGGCGGGCCGGATCCCCGAGGAGATCGAGTACCGCGGGGTCTCGCGTCAGGGCAGGATCAAGATCTAAATGATTAACCATACGGTTAACTATATATCAGACCGGGAGGAGGGTGTCAAGTTCATGAAGGCGGTGCACAGCGAGTCTTACGAGTCGGCTTTGCCGATGTACTTGCGGACGGCCTTGGTCTCCAGGTACGCGTCCAGCCCTTCCCACCCAAGTTCGCGGCCGATCCCGCTGTCTTTGACGCCGCCGAATGGCGCCTCGGGTAGGCTGAGCGGCTTGTAGTTCACCCAGATCATGCCGGCCTCGATACGGTCGATGAAGGTCTCGATGCGCTGGTCGTTGTTTGACCAGATCGCCGACCCCAGGCCGTACGGCGAGGCGTTGGCCTGCTCGATCGCCTCGTCCAGATCGCGGACGCGCATGAGTGGCAGCACGGGACCGAAACACTCCTCGCGCCAGATCTCCGCATCGTCCGGCACGTTGAGCAGGACCGTCGGTTGGAGGAAGTAGCCCTTCTCGTAGGCGGCTCCGCTGGGCCGGCCGCCGCCGGCCGCGACGAGCGCGCCGCGTTTCACCGCATCCTGCAGCAGGGTCTCCACGTCCGAGCGCACCTGAGCGTTGTTGAGCGGCCCCATGTCGGTCCCGTCGGCGAGACCGTCCCCCAGCCGCATCCGGCGGGCCTGGTCGGCTACGAGCGCCGAAAACTCCTCGAAGACACGCTCGAACACGAACACGCGCTTCACCGACGTGCACGATTGCCCGGCATTGCGGAACCGCCCCGATCGCACGATGGTCTCCGCCGCGGCGGCCAGATCGGCGTCGTCGCAGACGACCGTGGGATCGCTCCCGCCGAGCTCGAGCGTGAGATGTTTCAACCCCGCGGCGGCCGCCTCGTACACCGCCTTGCCGGTCTCCGTTGAGCCGGTCAATGCGATCTTCTTCACGGCCGGGTGGCGGATGAGCTCGTCGCCGGCCGTGGAGGCGGGTCCGGTGATCAGGCTGGCGATGCCCGCGGGCACTCCGGCCTCGTGGAGCATCTGGGTGAGCATGATGTCGGTGAGCGGGGTCGTGCTGGCGGGTTTGATGATCACGGCGTTCCCGGCCATCAAGGCCGGGGCCACCTTCCAGGCGTACAGTGAGACCGGAAAGTTGAACGGAAGGATTGCCGCGCAGATGCCGATGGGATACTTGCGGGTCTCGATCTTGAGGATGTTGTCGCCGTCGCGGGCGAAGACCACCGAGCCCGTGACCTTCCCGCCGTACCCGGCGTAGTAGTCGAACGTGTTGATGAGGCTTTCGATCTCGCCGACTGACTCGCGGTAGACTTTGCCCTGCTCGCGGGTGAGCAGCCGGCCCAGTTCCTCTTTGCGTTCCTCGACGAGCGCAGCGTAGCGTTGCAAGACGCGGCCGCGCCGGCGCGACTCGTGCTGGCGAGGCCACCACGAGGTGCGGAGGGTCTGCTGCGCGGACTCGACGATCCGGCGCACGTCCTCGCGTCCACCCCGGGGGGCGAGGCCGACGACCTCATCGGTATTTGCGGGGTTGCGGACCTCGAACGTCTCCCCGCCCAGCGCCTGTGTCTGGACTCCGTTGATGATCATCCCATACCGCTCTGCCATCGGCGCCTCCTCAACGGATTCCAGCGGTGTCGCTGAGGATGTCCTGCAGGATTTCGACGGCTCGCTCATGGAGAGCCATGTGAACGACCGGTGATTGCTAATACTATCATATGTTGGCGGCGGCACAGCCGCCCGTCCGGATCCGCGACTTGCGAAGGATAGAGATGAGTTGTGTAGTTTTCAGTTGATGTGAGTCGCATCAAGGGGAGAGTGACCATGGCGGAACGGTACAAGGATCTCATAGCCGGCGAATGGGTGGGGGCGCGGAGCGGGGAGACGCTGCGCGACGTGAACCCGGCCGATACCCGTGAGGTCGTGGCGGAGTTCCCGTCGATGAGCGCCGAGGACGTGGGCCGGGCCGTGGACGCGGCGGCGGAAGCGTTTCCGAGGTGGAAGGCGCTCACTCCGGTCGCGCGGGGAGCGATCATGCAGCGTGCCGCCGGGCTCATCCGCGAGCGCGCGGAGCAGATCGCGCGCGACCTCACCCTCGAGATGGGGAAGACGCTGCGGGAGGCGCGCGGGGAAGTCACGCGCGCCTCCTACTTCTTCGATTACTACGGGGCGTTCGGACGGTGGCCGATCGGCGACTACCTGCCGGACGAGCGGGATGGCGTGTTCACCTTCACGATGCGCGAGCCGCTCGGGGTTGTCATCGCCATCGCGCCGTGGAACGATCCCGCGCTGACCCCCGCCCGCAAGATGGCGCCGGCCCTCATCGCCGGCAACACGGTGGTCCTCAAGCCGGCCACGTTGACCCCGCTGTCCGCGTGGCACCTCATGCGTGCGCTGCAGGATGCGGGGATGCCGCGTGGCGTCGTCAACCTGGTGACCGGGCCGGCGCGCGCGACCGGCGCTCCGCTGATCATGCATCCGGCCGTCCGTGCCATCACGTTCACCGGCAGTACAGCCGTGGGGCTCGATCTCCAGGCGAAGGTCGCGGGCCGCAACATCCGGGTGCAGACGGAGATGGGCGGGAAGAACGCCCTGGTGGTTCTCCGCGACGCCGATCCCGTTCTTGCCGCGGAGTTGGCCGCCTCCGCCGGCTTCGGCCAATCCGGGCAGCGCTGTACGGCCACGAGCCGCGTGATCGTGGAGACGTCTGCGCGCGAGGCGTTCATGGAAGCCTTCCTGGAGCGCACGAAGCAGATCAAGGTCGGTCCGGGGCTGGAGGACTCGACGACGATGGGTCCTGTGGTCGACGAGAGCCAGCTCAAGACCACCATCGACGCTGTCGAGAGCGGCAAGCGAGAAGGCGCCGCGGTGCTTTTCGGCGGGGAACGGCTGGGCGGACCTCGCTACGAGCGGGGATACTTCGTCGCGCCGACCATTCTGGGCAACGTCTCACCCACCATGGGCGTGGCCCAGGAGGAGATCTTTGGCCCGGTCGTCGCCGTGATGGAAGCGGCCGACGTGGGGCAGGCGATCGAGCTCGTGAACAGCACGCGCTACGGGCTGTCGTCGTCGATCGTGACGCGCAGCCTCGCCGCGGCACACGCCTTCGCCCGCGGCGTGGAGACCGGCTGCGTCGCTGTCAACCTACCCACCGTGGGGTGGGATGTCCACACTCCGTTCGGCGGATTCAAGGACTCGGGATCGCCGTACAAGGAGCACGGCATCGAAGGGCTGCAGTTCTACACCCGCGTGAAGAGCGTAGCGATGCGGGTCAGGGGAATCTAGGGAGCAAGCCCCCCAGGATGAGGGCAGTCGCTGCGCCCAGCCTTAAGGAGCCAGCCGCCGCGTCAGGCGGGCCATAATTAACGCTGTGTTGAATGCAGGCGCGAGGTCGAAGTATAATCAACACAACGTTGAGTAGTGGGTCGTGCATTCTGCCATGATGAACGCAAACCAGATCGAGCAAGACCGCGCCGGGCGGTACCTCGAACAAGCGACGGGGTACCGGGCGTTCATTCCGGCCCCATTGCCGCCCAAACCACCCGTCAACCTCGGCGATCCGCTTCGCGGGCTCCTGTCAGACGCGGACTATGCCCTGGGACGGCTGGATGGGGCGGTGCTGACGCTGCCGAACCCCGACCTGTTCGTCTTCATGTATGTGCGCAAGGAGGCGGTACTCTCCAGCCAGATCGAGGGCACGCAGAGCTCCCTGCAGAATCTGCTGACCGCAGAAGCAAGACTCAACGACCCCGATGCTCCCGCCGACGTCGGTGAAGTGATCAACTACGTTCGGGCGATGAACCACGGCCTCGAACAGCTGCGCACATTACCGGTATCAGTGCGTCTCATCCGCGAGATTCATGGAGTGCTGATGAGAGGCGCGCGGGGCGGGGGATTGTCGCCTGGCGAACTCCGTACCTCGCAAAACTGGATCGGACCGCAAGGAGCGACGCTTCGTGAAGCGACATTCGTCCCTCCGCCTCCCCATATCGTACCGGAGGTCTTGGGCAACCTTGAAACGTTCCTGCATCAGGAGGACGATATTCCGGTTCTCGTCAAGGTAGGACTGGCTCATGCGCAGTTTGAGACAATCCATCCCTTTCTTGACGGTAACGGACGGATGGGTCGACTTCTCATCACACTTCTGCTCACTGAGCGCGGCAAGCTCGCGCGCCCTGTGCTGTATCTGTCGCACTACTTCAGGCAGCGCCGCGCCGAATACTACGACCGGCTGCAGGCGGTGCGCAACGCCGGCGACTGGGAGGGCTGGCTTGCCTTCTTCCTGAGCGGCGT
>DATDEG010000074.1:0-1835 GCA_036523465.1 bacterium | reverse complement strand
GCGTGAGAGCGTGCTGGCGGCGGCGCCGGAAGCGGAGGACGGATACGTCAAGGTCCCTCCGGTCATCGAGATGGAGTCCGCGCCCTGAGCGATCGTCCTGCCACAGAGATCCTCACGGACTACCGGAGCCGCGTGCTGGCTCCCAGCGAAGTTGTCGGCGCCGCGCTGGAGCGAATCGCCGGTCTCGATCCCACGCTGCATGCCTTCCTCCACGTCACCGGCGAGGACGCGCGCCGTGAGGCCCGCCTCTGGGACGATCGCTACGCGCATCCCGACGGCGGTCTCCCGCCGCTGGCCGGACTTCCCGTGGCGCTCAAGGACAACCTGTGCACGAGAGGGATGCGCACGACCGCCGCTTCGCGGATCCTCGACGGCTGGATCCCGCCGTATGATGCCACGGTCGTCGCACGGCTGCGCGAGGCGGGGGCGATCGTGCTCGGGAAGACCAACCTCGACGAGTTTGCGATGGGATCCTCTACCGAGAATTCGGCGTTCGGACCTACGCGCAACCCGTGGGATCCGGCGCGTGTCCCGGGCGGGAGCAGCGGAGGCTCGGCCGCGGCCGTCGCCGCCGGATTCGTTCCACTGGCCCTGGGGAGCGATACGGGGGGATCCATCCGCCAGCCCGCGGGGTTCTGCGGCGTCGTCGGATGCAAGCCGACCTACGGCCGCGTCTCGAGATATGGGTTGATCGCCTTCGCCTCCTCGCTCGATCAAATCGGGCCTCTCAGCCGGACCGTGGCCGACGCGGCGTTGCTCCTGCGGGTGATTGCCGGGCGTGATGGGCGCGACTCGACCACCGCCGCGGTCCCCGTGCCGGACTTCCCGGCCGAGCTGGGGGGCGGCGTGGGGGGCCTCAGGATCGGACTGCCGCGCGAGGCGTTCGGAGAGGGTCTCCAGCCGGAAGTCCGCGCGGCGGTCATGGCGGCGGTGGAGACGCTGCGCGGTCTCGGGGCGGAGGTTACGGAGATCGCCCTTCCGACGATTGCGTACGCGTTGCCGACGTATTACCTCATCGCCACTTCGGAGGCCAGCACGAACCTGGCCCGCTACGACGGGGTGCAGTATGGACTCCGCGTCCCGGCATCGGATCTGTACGAGATGTACACGCGGACGCGGGGGCAGGGGTTCGGAGCAGAAGTGAAGCGGCGGATCATGCTCGGGACGTACGCACTCTCCGCCGGATACTACGAGGGGTTCTTCCTCAAAGCGCAGCGTGTCCGCACGCTCATCCGTCGTGACTTCGAAGAGGCGTTCGCGTCGGTGGACGCCGTGATCATGCCCACCTCGCCGACGGTGCCCTTCCGCCTGGGAGAGAAGACCGCCGACCCGCTCCAGATGTACCTGGCGGACGTCTACACTATTCCCGTGAACCTTGCCGGACTTCCTGGAATCTCGCTGCCGTGCGGGTTCGCCGGCGGGCTGCCCGTCGGCATGCAGTTGATCGGCCGGCCGTTCGACGAGGGAACCATCCTTCGCGCCGCCCATGCGTTCGAGCGGGCGACGGAGTGGCATACCAGACGACCACCGGGACCGGGGACCGGGGAACGGGGAGCATCCGGCGGGGTGGCGTCATGACCGACCGGGCGACGGCAACGGCCACCGGCTATGAGATCGTCATCGGGTTGGAGATCCACGTCCAGCTCAGGACGCAGTCCAAGATGTTCTGCGCCTGCCCGACGACATTCGGCGCGCCTCCGAACACGCAGACCTGCCCGACCTGCCTCGGGTTCCCCGGGTCGCTGCCGGTCCTCAATGCGCGCGCCGTAGAGCTCGGCCTGCGCACCGCCGCGGCGTTGGATTGCCATGCGCATGCGCAGAGCCGGTTCCATCGG
>DATDEG010000073.1:0-10848 GCA_036523465.1 bacterium | reverse complement strand
CAGCACGACGATCGTCGTCGTCGCCACGGCGATGGTCATCTTCTCCCTCAAGGCGTTCGACGTCGTCTACGTGATGACCAATGGTAACTTCAACACCGAGGTCATCGCCAACCGGATGTACAAGGAGCTGTTCAACTTCCGCCACTTCGGCCGGGCCAGCGCGATCGCGGTGATCCTCTTCCTGGCCACGGTCCCGGCCATGGTCGCGAACGTCCGCCGGTTCCGCCGTCAGGAGGCGGCGCGGTGAGCCGTCTCTCCGCGGCCGGCGCGGGCAGCCGGAGACGGCGCAGCCGCGTGCGCACCGTCCCGCTCCATGCGGTCGTGATCGGCGTCACGGCGCTCTGGCTGCTGCCGACGGCGGGCGTGTTTGTCAGCTCGCTGCGGCCACCCCAAGATGTCACCTCGAGCGGCTGGTGGACGGCCTTTAGTCCGCCGTTTCACTTCACGCTAGAGAACTATGGCCGGGTGCTCGGTGCGTACAACATGGGGCGGAGCTTCCTCAACAGCCTCCTTATCACGATCCCGGCGACGCTCATCCCCCTGATGGTCGCGGCCTACGCCGCGTACGCGTTCGCCTGGATGCGCTTCCGGGGACGGGAGATCCTCTTCACGATCGTCGTCGCGTCGCTGGTCATTCCCCTGCAGATGACCCTCATCCCCATCCTCCGGTTGTTCACCGCCTTCGGACTGGTGGGCACGCTTCCCGCGGTCTGGCTTGCCCATACCGGCTACGGCCTGCCCCTCACCATCTACCTCCTCCGCAACTTCATGGGCGCGCTTCCCAGGGAACTGCTGGAGTCAGCGTCCATCGACGGGGCGAGCCCGCTCACCGTCTTCTTCCGCCTCATCGTGCCGCTGTCCGTTCCCGCTATCGCCTCGCTGGCCATCTTCCAGTTCCTCTGGGTCTGGAACGACCTCCTCGTCGCTCTGATCTACGTCGGCGGCAGGCCGGACGTTGCCCCTATGACCGTGACGGTGAGCAACCTGGTGAACTCGCTGGGTCAGAACTGGCAGTTGCTCACCTCCGCGGCGTTCGTCTCCATGGCCGTGCCGCTGACCGTGTTCTTCAGCCTGCAGCGGTACCTCGTACGCGGGATCCTCGCCGGCGCCGTCAAAGGCTAATCTCCACGGATAGGTCTGGGGTCCAAGCGGCGGGAATCCTCTGGACACAGTGAACCGAGCTTTGAAGGGGAGTTAGGCGTGAACGTCCGGCCGGGTCAGCCCTATCCCCTGGGCGCGACGTACGACGGCGCCGGGACTAACTTCGCCGTCTTCTCCGAGGTCGCGACGCAGGCCGAGCTCTGCCTGTTCGGCGACGACGGCCAGGAGACACGGATCGAGCTTCCCGAGATCACCGGATACGTCTGGCACGGATATGTCGCCGACGTCGGTCCCGGGCAGCGCTATGCCTTTCGGGTGCACGGACCGTGGCAGCCGGATCGCGGCCTCCGCTGCAACCCGGCCAAGCTCCTCCTCGACCCATACGCGAAGGCGATCGACGGCCAGGTGCAGTGGCACGACGCCGTGTTCCCGTACCGGCTCGGTGACTCGGAGGGTGACCGGGCCGACGAGCAGGACAGCGCTCCGTACGTGCCGCGCTCCGTGGTCGTCAGCCCCTTCTTCGACTGGGGCAGCGACCGCCAGCCACGCATCCCGCTGCGCGAGACGATCATCTACGAAATACACGTCAAGGGGTTCACGCGGCGGCACCCGGAGATCCCCGAAGACCTCCGGGGCAGTTATGCCGGGCTGGCGCATCCGGCGGCAATCGACCACTTCACCTCACTCGGCATCACGGCATTGGAGCTGCTGCCCGTCCACCAGTTCGTGCACAGCAAGCGTCTTGTGGACCGGGGTCTGCGCAACTATTGGGGCTATGACTCCATCGGCTACCTCGCTCCCCACAACGAATACGCCGCCGGTGGCTCGCGCGGCCAGCAGGTGGCGGAGTTCAAGCAGATGGTCAGGGCCCTGCACGCCGCGGGACTGGAAGTGATCCTGGACGTCGTCTACAACCACACGGCCGAAGGGAACCACCTCGGCCCGATGCTGTGCTTCAAAGGGCTCGACAATGCGGCGTATTACCGGCTGCGGGCCGACGACCCACATTACTACATGGACTACACCGGCACGGGGAACAGCCTGAACATGCGGCATCCACACGTGCTCCAGCTCATGATGGATTCGCTGCGCTACTGGGTGCTGGAGATGCACGTCGACGGGTTCCGTTTCGATCTCGCCGCGACGCTGGCGCGCGAGCTGCACGACGTGGACCGGCTCTCGGCCTTCTTCGACGTCATCCATCAAGATCCGGTCATCAGCCAGGTGAAGCTGATCGCCGAACCCTGGGACGTCGGGGAGGGCGGGTATCAGGTCGGGAACTTTCCGGTGTTGTGGTCCGAGTGGAACGGAAAGTATCGCGATACGGTGCGCGACTACTGGCGCGGCGCGGACCGCGGGCTGGCCGAGTTCGCCGGCCGGCTCACCGGGAGCGCCGATCTCTACGAGGCCACGGGCCGGCGGCCGTATGCCAGCGTGAACTTCGTCACGGCGCACGACGGCTTCACCCTACGCGACCTGGTCAGCTACAGCACGAAGCACAACGAAGCCAACGGCGAGGGCGGGCGCGACGGAACGGACGACAACCGCTCCTGGAACTGCGGCGTGGAAGGCCCGACCGACGATCCCGAGGTCACCGCCCTACGGGCCCGCCAGGAGCGGAACTTCCTGACCACGATCCTGCTCTCGCAGGGTATCCCGCTCCTGCTCGGCGGCGACGAGATCGGCCGCACCCAGCAGGGCAACAACAACGCCTACTGCCAGGACAACGAGATCTCATGGTTCGATTGGGAACACGCCGACCGCGAGGTGCTCGCCTTCACCCGTCAGCTGATCGCGTTCCGCCGGGCGCACCCGATCTTCCGCCGGCACCGCTGGTTCCAGGGACGCCCGATCCGGGGCGCCGAGATCGCCGACATCGCCTGGTTCCGCCCCGACGGTGAGCCGATGAGCGATGACGATTGGGAGAAGGGATTTGCCAAGTCGCTGACCGTCTATCTCAACGGCCAGGCGGTGGCGACGCCGGGAGCGCGGGGTGAGCGTGTCGCCGACGATACCTTCCTCATGCTCTTCAACGCCCACTACGAAGCGCTGGGGTTCGTCCTCCCGCCGCATCCGTGGGGACAGCGCTGGATCCGCGTGGTCGCTACGCAAGAACCGGAGGTCGGAGAACGGGGCGTGGTCATCGAGGCCGGCGCGGAACTGACGGTAACGGCGCGATCGGCCGTCCTGCTGCTCCGTGTGGACTAGCCGTGGCGGGATCCGGTTAGAGGGTGCCGGTTTCCTGCGGCTCGCGAGATTTCTTCCACAGCACGCACCAAGGTAGCAGGCGGCCGCCGATCTCCAACGTGTCCCCAAGAGTCTGCGTCGTGCCCGTGAGGACGTCGGCGATGGTGGCCCCTACGAATGTCTCCGGCAGCCTCACCTCGATGGTGTGATCTTCCTCCGGCGGCGGGATCTCCGCGGGAATCCGGGCGTGCGGCGGCGTCCCCGGCCGGTGCCGCCCGGGGAACCGGGGAACGATGATCAGCAGCGCCTCCGGCCCGCCCACGCGCGCAAAACCCAGCAGGGCGTCTCCAGGTGAGGCGTCGTGCGGCAGCGCGCGGTACTCTCCGGCGAAGATCTCCGGCACCGTCCGCCGGAGCCGTAGCAGCCGGATCGTCACGTAGAGCTTGAGACGCTCGTCGTGCGCGGTGAACCATGCGCTCAGCACGGCAGGGTCCGGCCGCTGGAGGATGGGTTCCAGCTCCTCGCCTAGGCGTGCCCGCAGGGCGAAGTCCACGGGCTGCCGGTTGTCTGGATCAACGAGCGAGAGGTCGCGCAGCTCGCTGCCCTGGTAGACGTCGGGGACGCCGGGGCACGTCGCCTTGAGGATCAACTGCGTGATGCTGTTGATGAACCCGTAGTGTCCCAGCGTGCGTGCCGCCGGTCCGATCCGCCTGGGGAGCCGGCGATCACGGAGGATGCTCCGGATGAACCGATCCAGCGCATCCTCATAGTCGGTGTTTGGACTCGACCAGCTGGTATGCAGGTCGGCCTCTCGCGCCGCCTTGCGCATGTACGCGGTCAGGCGATCTTCCAGTTCCTGGCGCGGAGTGCCATCCCATAGGGCGATCAGCGTCTGCGCGAACAAGTACACGTCTCCGGCCGCCGGCGGACGTTCACCGCTGTGTTCGCGGAAGAGCAGTCCGAGGCCCCGGAGTGTGCGCTCCCAAACCTCGGGGATCGACGCCAGCACAACCAGGCGGGCGCGCAGATCCTCGCCCCGCTTGTGATCGTGGGTAGCCGTGGCCAGCATCGTACGTGGATACCGAAGGCCGCGAGACCGGGCGCGGGCATGAAACGCATCGGCGTCCAGGCCGAAGCGCGCCGGGTCGCCGCCGACCTCGTTGAGGGCGGCCAGCCGCACGTACCGATAGAAGACGGTGTCCTCCAGGCCTTTGGCCATGACGACCGACGCGTACTGCTGCATGTGGCCGGCCGCGGCCGCCGCGCGGCGGCGGAGATCCGGACGGACGTCGCCCAGGAGGACCCGCAGAACGAAGTCGAACACCGACGGGTCTTCCCAGGGGATGCGCTGCCGGGCCCGGTAGGCGGCCTGCCGTAGGACCCGCTCCGCCTCCTCAGGGCCGTACGGCAGGTACGTCCGGTAGCGATCGAGAGCGGCGATGAGCTCGACCACCGCCTCGCGCAAGGCTTGATACGAGTAGTCACGCGTGTGGTAATCGGCTTCGGACAGGCGGTCCAGGTCATAGGCAAGACGGTCGAGCTCGCCGACAAGATGCCGTTCCATCACCGCCCGCTTGCTGCGGTAGACCTCGACCCGGTAGGGCGGACGGTCACGCACGAACCGCCGGTAGACGCGGTCCAGTGGCATCTCGCCGTCCGCGTCGGTGAGGATGCCCAGCGCATCGTTGAGAAAGTCGTAACCCGTCGCGCCTTCGACAGGCCAGTCCTCCGGCAGCGTCTCGCCCGGGCCGAGGATCTTCTCCACCCAAACGTGCCGGACCCCGATCCCCCTCAAGCGGCGGAGGTACTCATGAGGATCGAAGAGCCCGTCGATGTGATCCACCCGCACCCCGTCCACGGCGGGGTGAGCGGCGAGCCGGGCCACCAGCGTGTGCGTCTCGGTGAAGACCTGGTTGTCTTCCACCCGCAGCGCGACGAGATCGTTGAGGTAGAAGAACCGCCGGTAGTTGATGTCATACTCTCCTGCCTTCCAGTAGGCGAGGCGCCAGGACTGTCGCTCCAGCAGCAGGTGTAGGCGCTCGCCGGCGAACGCGGCGAGGAGGTCCGTCGGCGGCACGTCGCGGAGCACCGCCTCCAGAGACGGACGCAGCGCCTCGAGGTGCTCCCGCGGCCCGTCCGCCGCCGCTGCGTAGACCCTGGCCAGATCGCGGAGCGCCGCGGAACCCTCCAGGATCACCCCATACGTCGCCGGAGCGATGGCGAAGCGGTGATCGAAGTACGCGGCGAAGAACCGCCCCCCCTCGAAGGTCAGCGTGATCTCCCGTCCGTCGAGGGCTTCGCCATACGGCCGGCCGAGAAACGGGAGGAGGATCTTCCGGTGGAGCTCGGGCTTGAGCGGTTCCCACTCCACGTCGAAGAACGACGCGTACGGAGAGGCCGGCCCGTAGGCCAGGACGTCCTGCCACCGCTCGTTCTCCGGTCCGGCGTGAGCGTGGTTGGGCACGATGTCGAGGATGATGCGCAGTCCGAGCCGGTCCGCGGCATCAAGGAGCGCCTGAAAGGCGCCGGCCCCACCGAGCTCCTCACGCAGCCGGGTGTGGTCGACGACGTCGTACCCGTGTGCGCTCCCCGCGCGGGCCTCTGTCACGGGGGAGAGGTACAGATGGCTGACGCCGAGGCGCACGAAGTACGGCAACAGGTCCGTGACCTCACGGAATCCGAATCCCGGACGGAACTGCAGGCGATAGGTCGCGATCATCCGGGCTGCTGGGCGATGAGGGCGGCAGGAACGGGAAAGCGGATGATCGCGCCCGCGCGCAACGGGGGGATGGGCTCCTGCGCGTAGGCGGCATCCTCCGATTGCCACACGATCACCGCGTCCTCCGGGCAGGGAAGCGCGATGTTGTCACGGAGCGCCGCCACGACGACGTATCTCCCGCGCCGCATGACGATGCCCCCCTCCATTGGGCTCGCCACATCGAACTCCGGGCGGCCCGCCTCAGGCCCCCGCAGCGTCAGGCGCCACGCCAGCAGGTCGCGATAGAGCCGGAGCATACCCGAGTGAGGCTCGATCACCATCTCGTCCCAACGCAGCCGGCTGCGTTCGAAGGTCTGCGGATCCTGCGGGTCGGGGGTATCGCCCCCAAAGCCGCGGAAGGCACGGAACTCCTCCCGCCGCCCCCTCGTCACCTGCGCGCCGATCGTGGCGCCGTGGTCGGTGAAGTAGAGGAAGGGTGAACGGGCCGCCCACTCCTGCCCCATGAACAGAAGCGGAGTCTCCGGCGCGCAGAGCAGCAGCGCACTGATCGCACGGTACATCGCCGGAGCGATCATCTCGATGAGGCGATCACCCTGCGGACGGTTGCCCACCTGGTCGTGATTCTGGATGAAGTGGATGAACCGGAATACCGGAATGCCGGCGGGATCGGTGCCCCGCGGCCCGCCGAAGTGCCGCGAGCGCTGGCCGGCGAAGAGCCATCCCGTGCGGATGATCGTCGCGAGGTCGCGGGTCGACGAGGTGAAGTCGGTGAAATAGCCGTCGTCCTGGCCGGTCAGCACCCGCCGCACCTGATGATGGTAGTCGTCGCTCCAGACCGCGTCGAGCCCGTCGCCCCCACGCTCCTCGGGCCACAGGAGCCGGTTGAGGTTGCGGTGATCCTCGGCGATGAGGAGGCGGGGCCAGCCGTCCACGCCGCGGACCGCCGCGACGAACTCGGCGAGGAAGTGCCGCGGGCTGTCATCGATGAGCGCGTGCGTGGCGTCGAGGCGCAGGCCGTCGACATGATACTCATGGAGCCAATGGAGCGCATTCTCGATGAAGAAGGCGCGGACCCCGGCCGAGCCCTCACCGTCCAGACTGATGGCCGGCCCCCAGGGCGTCCGCTGTCGCGGCGAGACGAATCGCGGGCTCAGGGTGACGGCGTAGGCGCCGTCGGGACCGAAGTGGTTGTAGACGACGTCGAGGAAGACCGCGAGCCCCAGGCGGTGGGCGTCGTCGACGAGATGCCGGAGGTCGTCGGGCGTCCCGTAGGCGCGGGAAGGCGCGAAGATCGCGGCAGGATCGTACCCCCAGTTCCACCGTCCCGGAAAGTCTCCCACCGGCATCAACTCGATCGCCGTCACGCCAAGATCCCGGAGATGCCCCAGCCGCCGGCGCGCCCCTTCGAAGGTGCCCTCGGGAGTGAACGTCCCGATGTGAAGCTCATAGAAGACGAGCGCTTCGAGGGGGAGCCCGGCCCAACCCTGGTCGCCCCAGCGGTAGGCGTGCGGATCGACGATCAGAGATGGGCCGTGAACGCCCTGCGGTTGAAAGCGCGACGCCGGATCCGGGACCGTGCCGCTCTGGATACGATACCGGTACAGCATCCCGGCGGCCGCCCCCGGCACGTCGGCCTGAACGTACCCCTCAGGCCGGGCTTCCATCCCGATCTCTCGACCCCCATCGAGGACGACGGACACGTGTCCGGCCTCCGGCGCCCACACCCGGAAGCGCACGCCGCGGCCGGCTGGGATCGCACCGAGAGAGGGATAGCTACTTATAGGATTCCTGCGCGGTGCGCTCGATGGTCTGGAGGATCTCGTCGAGCCGGTTGGGAGACTGGACGTAGTCGAGCGTCCCCTTCCAGAAGGCGCTGTTCACCGCCTCCGGCATGAGGTCGCTTGCGTCGAAGCGGACGACGTCCGCCGATGTGAGAATCTCGGCCGCCCGGCGGGCCAGCGGATCGGGATAGTCGTCCAGACCGACCTTCCGGTTCGCGGAGAGCGCGCCACCCCGCTTCACCCAGATGGTCTGCGCCTCAGACGTGG
The DNA here is from genome assembly GCA_036523465.1 of bacterium. GTDB lineage: Bacteria > Sysuimicrobiota > Sysuimicrobiia > Sysuimicrobiales > Kaftiobacteriaceae > Kaftiobacterium. The sequence continues at coordinate 2,793 of DATDEG010000073.1, read as the reverse complement.
TGAGATACTTCATCAGGGCCCGGGCCTGCGGGGTGTCTTTGAACATCCCGAAGAGATCGCCGCCGGCCTCCACCGCCTTCGGCACGTTGGGATCGATCGGCGGAAACGCGAAGAAGTCGAAATCCTGGCCGGCCTTCAGGTTCGGGTACTGCTTCTGGATGAAGTCCTGGATGAACGTCGCCTGGTGGTGCAGGTAGCACCCCGGTGGATCGGTGAACAGCGGGAACGGCGCCTCGCCGAAGTTCGTGGCCAGCACGGCCTGCGTGCCGCCATAGACATTCGGGGCGGCGGCGATCTTGCCGAACTGCTCCCACGCGTTCCGGACCGCGGCGTCGGTCCACGGGATCTCGTGGCGATACCAGCGGTCGTAGGCATCGGGACCGGCGGCGCGCAGCACGATGTCCTCGATCCAGTCCGTCGCCGGCCAGCCGCTGGCCGCGGCACTCTCCAGGCCGATGCACCACGGGGTCTTCCCGTCGGTCTTGATGCGTTCCGTGAGCTGCAGCAGGCCGTCCCAGGTCGTGGGCACCTCGTACCCCGCGGCCTTGAATGCCTTGGGACTGTACCAGATGAGCCCCTTGAGCGCGGCCTTGATGAACACCCCGTAGACCTTGCCGTCGACCGAGGCCAGATCGATCCAGGACGGCGCATATTGCTCCTTCATCGCCGCCAGATCGAGCACGTCGTCGAGAGCTACGAGTTTGCCGGCGCGCGCGAACTCGGCCATCTGCCCCGGACCGGGCAACCCGGCGACGTCGGGAGGATTGCCTCCCTGGACGCGGGTCGTGAGCACGGCGTTGATGTCGCGTGTGCCTTCGAACTCGACCTTCACCCCAGTGGCGTCCTCGAAGGGTTTCACCATCGCCAGGAAACTCTCGAGTTCGCTTCCGCCCCACACGCCGACGACCGATACGCTGCCGCCGAGCCGCTGGGGTTGGGTTGCCTGCCGGGGACGCTGGGCATAGTAGTACGCGCCGCCGGCCAGGATCACGACGAGCGCGATAATGATGAGCCAGCTGAGAGCGGTGAGACCGGCCTGTGCGCGGACCCTGCGTGAGATCATGAGGTCTCCCCCTGGTGGCGCAGGCGATCAGCCGCGTGCGCCCAGCGTCGTTTCCAACGTGGCGTGGAACGATTGGCCTGGATCGAGCGAGAGGAGCCAGCTACAAAGCGTGGTTACCCCCTGAAATGTCCGCTCAAACCCCGCTTCCGAGTTGGAGACCGTCTCCAGCGGAAACCGCCAGATCTGTCCCCGCGGGAAGGACACGATCACCGGTCCGGGCCAGTTGAAATCTCTGATCTCGAGCCTGCCGCCTTCGCCGATCACGGGGGCGCGCGCCGGCTGTTGGTGCCCGTCGATGCCGAACGGTGACTCGGGATCCGTCACGGCCCAGTTCATCTCGATTCCGAAGCGGCACTCGGCGCGTGACGGACCAGTATTCGTCACCCGGTACGTTGTGCGGAGACGCGCCCGCCGGAGATCGACGAGGAACTGCTTCTCGATCATCAACATCGTGCCGGCGACGGACGTCTCCCTCGATAGCGTGGCGACGGGATGTGGACGGACCTCGGGAAGAACCGCCGCGTACTCCCGGCCGGCGAACGGCAACGGGATGGCGCCGTCGCGGAAGGCCTCGGGCGAGGTGTCCGGCGGCAGCACGTGATCGAGGAAGCTCGTGCGGCGGTAGGGATCGTAGCGCAGGAACTGGGCAAGCCCGGGTTCTTTCACGCGCACACGCGTCGTGTGGATCGTCTCCACTCCGCCTCCGGACTCTGCCGCGGAAGAGACCTCGACGAGCTGATGGTGATACGCTTCGGGACGCCGCGTCAGCACGTTCGCGAGGTTGACCGCGGCATCGCGCCAGTCCCACGCCACGATGCCCCCGCCCTCGTGGGGATCCAGCCAGAGCACCATCGCGGGGGCGTTCAGCTCCACCTCTCGGGCGCCATCGGCGTCCAGGTCGATCTCCACGGCGCCGGCCGCGGCGCCACGTCCGCCGCCCGCGCCCCCTGGGCCCGCCCCGCCGCTCCGGCGGGCGCCGTCGGCGATCGATTCCGCGGCGATGAGATGCGCGAAGTTCGCCCGGCGGATGTGCGGCAGGTACACCCCCCCGAACACGCCATGCCAGTACGGGCAGTTGCACTGCCCCTGCCACAACTCATCCAGCGCCCGTTGCCGGCGCCGGCCCGGGGTCATGCGCCACACCTTCTCACTGACGCGGAGCATCTTCTTGTGCATCGTATTCACTTCAGGATATTTGACGAGGAACTGGCGCCAGAATCCCCCGCGCAGGAAGCGGAGCCCCGGATCGCCGGCGTCTGCCAAGCGGTGACGGATCGTCGCGTACTCCGCACCCACATCGGCAGGCAGCACCCACTCTTCCATCTCGTCGTATGAAGCCGTCGGGAGGTACGCGCGTCCCGCCGGGCGCAGCGCTGCCGCTTCACCAGGGAGGAGCATGTGAAGCCATTCCGCCTCCCGCTCGACGGCGGAGAAGAACTGCTCCACCCATCCCTGCTCCCAGCAGTGCGCGTAGGTCCCCGGCCACAGGCCGAACTTCTCCCCGTCGTCACCCATCAGCAACACGGGATCACCGTCACCCAGATGCTCGCGCAGCCAGGCGACGACGTCCTCGGGAGACTTCCAGGGGATGAGATAGCGCAACGCGCGCAGACTCGGAAAGACTTTGAGCGTCGCCCCCTCGTCTTCCGTCACGAACGCCCCCGTGAGCGCCTCGGGACGCAGTCCCGCCGCGAGGAAGTGGGCGTCATCCACGATGGTATAGGCCATGC
>DATDEG010000072.1:0-3195 GCA_036523465.1 bacterium | reverse complement strand
CGCTGCATGAAGTCGTTCGTCGCCACGGTGTAGAGCGCGCCGTCGTCCAGCGGCTGCCCTCCCACCTTGACGTCGAGCACGCGCGAGCCAGCCGCCCGGGTCGGGTTGAAGGTAAACGCGATGTTGCTCACCTGCGGGAAGCGGCCGCCGACCTGCTCCCACTGGCTCACGCCATTCTCGAGCGCCTGCCTGAGCGCCGCGCCGCGCACCGCGACCTTCACGATGAGGTTGCCGAACGGAAGCCAGGCGAAGACGTCGAGCCGGCGGATCCGCCCCGCCGGAAAGAGCGCGTTCGACCGGATGCCGCCGCCGTTGGTGATCGCCACGTCGGCGGCCACGGCCTGCCGCATGACGTCGGCGATGTAGTTCCCCAGCGCGGCCTCCTGCTGGCGGACGGCCTGGTTCCGCGCGTCGAGCGGCGCCGTGGTCTCGCCGATGACGGTCTCCATGTCCTTGGCGAACTGATCGGCGTAGCGCTTCACCAACGCGGCCATGGCAGGGTCGACCGGGGTCTTCTCGTCCACCGTGAGCAGGGTGTGCGTCGCCGACGGCGATCCGGTGAGCGGAATCCTGGTCACCCCCAGCCACCTCGCATCCGACCCTGCCTTGGCGACGAGCCGGCCGCCGACGGTCCGGGTAAGCGGATCGTGCTCGTGGCCGCCGATCACGAGATCGATCCCGGGAATCGCACGGAGCAGCGCTTCATCCTCGTCGACACGGAGATGCGTGAGAGCGATGATGCGGCGGGCGCCGGCGCGCTGCATGATCGGGACGAGGACCCGGGCGACCGCGATCGGATCGCCGAACCACGTCGCGCCTGGCGACGAGGACGTCTCCGTCTCGGGCGTGATGAGGCCGAAGATCCCGACCGGTGTCCCGCAGACGTCCCGCACGATGTACATCCGGGTCCCAGGGAACGGTCTGACCCCGGTCGTGAACGCATTCGCAATGACCCAGGGGAACTTCGATTCCGTGATCCGCTTCATCAGCTCCGCCGGCCCGTAGTCGAACTCGTGGTTGCCCAACGTCGCCGCGTCTACGCCGAGCAGGTTGAATCCCTCGATAAGCTGCGCGCCCTTGAAGATCGACGACTCGACCGAGGGGGAGATAAGGTCTCCTGGGAACAGCACGAGCGTGCAGCGCTCGCGCGCCTGGTACTGCCGGATGAGGCCGGTGAGACGGTCGAAGCCTCCCGCCTTCCCCCCGTCGACGGCCGCGAGTTGATAGTCGTCGTTGAAGTGCAGGACCACGAGCGAGGACTCCTGCGATCCGGCCGGACCGGCGGGAAGGATGATGAGCAGAACGAGTAGGACTGCGGCGATCACACGAGCACGCCCCATCGACGGGCCTCCCTCCGTGAGCTGCGTCTCCATCATGAGGTGGAACCGCTATCCGTCATGACTTCGCCAGGCCGGCCAGCAACGGCATGACATCGACACCGGCCAATGTGCCGAGGTCGCCCGACGCTGCCTCGCGCTCGCTGTACCGGTGCGTCCCGTCCGGCCGGACGCCCCCGCCGGCGACCAGCAGCGGCACCGGGTCGTCGGAATGGGCCTTCAACGCGCACGGGGTCGCGTGATCGGCGGTCACGGCGATGAGCACGTCCTCGAGATTCACCCTGGGCAGCAGCTCGCCAAAGAAGGCTCGATCGATCACCGAGATGATGTCGCGCTTCGAGATGGCGTCGCCGTCGTGACCGGGCTCGTCCGGTCCCTTCAGGTGAAGATAGAGGCCGCCGTGGCGCCCGATCTCCTCCGCGGCACGGTGTGCCCACTGACGATACACGGCTTCGACGTTGCCCTCGCTAGGCGGCACCTCGATCACGGTCATGCCTAGCAGCGTCGCGATGCCGCGCTCCACCGGCATCTCCACGAAACAGCCGAACTCCAAGCCGAACCGCTCCCGGATGGATGGGACCTCGGGAAGGTGGTCGCCCGCATCACGCACGAGGATCGAATTCCCCGGCATCTTCCCCTCCGCCCGGCGCCGGAGGTTGACAGGATGGGATTCCATGACCTCCCGGCTCTTCCGCGTAAACTCGTTCACGAGCTCAGCGGCGATCCAGGCCTCCGGGCTGTCGTCCAGGGGTTTGCACTCCTCGACCGTCGTTCCGGCAACCGCTTTCGCCACTCCCAATCCCTGCAGCCGCGCATAGGCCGGATCGGTGTTGGAGATCTGCGCCGAGAGCTGCCCTTCGCGCGGATGGATGACAATGGCACACCGGTGACCGCGGCTGGCGCGCACGATCAGGTCGGCCGGCCCCTGCTGAAGCCGCACCTGCTCGGTGACCGCGTCCGCCAGCGCCTTGGCTTCGGGAGAGGTGAGGTTGCGTCCGACGCGGCGATCGACGATAGTCCACCCCTCCCCGACCGTGGCGAAGTTTCCGCGCAGGGCGAGGTCGCCGTCGCCGAACCGCAGGCCCGCGCCCAACGCCTCGAGCGGCCCGCGGCCCGCATGATAGCGCATCGGATCGTACCCGAGGATGGCCATCACCGCGACGTCGGATTCGGGGGCAATGCCCTTGCCCACGGTGATCACCGTTCCCTGGCGCCCGCCGTCGGCGAGGCGATCGAGGTTGGGCGTCGTCGCGGCCTCGAGCGGTGTCCGGTCGCCTAACTCGCGCAGGGGCCGGTCGCCGAGCCCATCAAGGATCACGTAGAGCACACGCTTCACCGCAGCCCCTCCAGCGTTCGAATTAGGCCTGGGCTCAACGTTCCTTCGTAGACTTCGGTCGCCGGGCCAGACATCCGGATCGACCAGTCCGCGCCGACGGAGATCAGCAGCGTCCCGCCGGGCATCTCGATCGCCACGTCACCGGCATCGGCGGCGCCGCGGCGCACCGCCGCGGCGGCGACGGCGCAGGCGCTGCTCCCGGAAGCCATCGTCTCTCCGGCTCCGCGCTCCCAGATGAGGATTGCCACGCGATCCCGCGCGCGCACCTCGGCAAACTGGACGTTCGTCCGCTGCGGGAAGAGGCTGTGGTGCTCGAGTTTCGGCCCCAGGCGGTGGAGATCGACCCGAGCGAGATCCGGGACGAACACCACGCAATGGGGGTTGCCCATGGACACCGCGGTGACGGCGACCGCCGTGCCGTCTACCTCGAGGGTCTCATCGACAACCTCGCGCGGGGGGCCTGTCGTGGGGATGCGCTCACTGCGGAACGTCGCCACGCCCATCTCGACGGTAACCTGCGCC
>DATDEG010000071.1:0-8874 GCA_036523465.1 bacterium | reverse complement strand
ATGGCGGATCGCTCGAAGGCGACGCAACCGCCCGGAGGTCGTGGCATGCCCAACGTCGAGAAGCGAGAACGGCTCAAGCTCCCCCACATTCCCATCGCAAAACGGCCTCCCCAGGAGCGGATCCAGGACTTCTGCGAGGTGACCCTGACCTACTCGCCGGAGCAGGCTGTCGCCGAGGCATCACGCTGCGTCGAGTGCGCCAAGCCCCCGTGTGAGAAAGCCTGCCCGTTGCACAACCCGATCAAGGACTGGTTGGTGCTCACCGCTGAGGGCAAGTTCCTCGATGCCGCGCATCTGTCGCGGACGACGAGCAACATGCCCGAGGTCTGCGGCCGCATCTGCCCGCAGGACCGCCTCTGCGAGGACGTGTGCATCGTCGGGGTGAAGCACCCGCCCGTTGCCATCGGCGCGATCGAGAAGTTCATCAACGAGTACGCCTTCGCCGCGGAAGGGCTTCCGCTGCCGCCGGTGGCCGCGCCGAGTGGTCATCGCATCGCCGTCGTCGGCTCAGGACCGGCCGGATTGGCCTGCGCCGAGGAGCTGGTCAAGTTCGGGCACCACGTCACCGTCTACGAGTCCGCACCGCGACCCGGTGGGTTGCTGCGGTACGGCATCCCTGGATTCAAACTCGAGAAGTCGGTCGTCGACCGGCGCGTGGACTATCTCGAGCGCCTCGGCGTCGAGTTCGTTTGCAGCACGCGGGTCGGAGAAGAAGTCTCGCTGCAAGAACTCACCGACGGCGGATTCCATGCCGTCTACCTGGCCACGGGAGCGACCGTCCCGAAGCACCCGGCGATGCCCGGAATGGAGCTCCAGGGGATCGAGGACGCCCTTCCCTTCCTCATCCGCAACAACCGCGAGGACGGCCGGCCGGAGGATGACCTCACGGGGATGCAGGTCGTGGTCCTCGGCGGCGGGGACACGGCGATGGATTGCCTGCGCACGTCGAAGCGGTTGGGAGCGGTCTCCGTGACCTGCGTGTACCGCCGGGACGAGGCGAACATGCCCGGCAGCCGCCGTGAGGTGCAGGCGGCGAAGGACGAAGGCGTCGTCTTCACCTGGTTGCGCGCGCCGGTTCGGTTCCTGGACAACGGCGCAGGGGGCGTCCGGGCGATCGAAGTCCTGCAGATGGAGCTCGGGGAGCCCGACGCCGACGGACGCCGGAAGCCGGTCCCGATCGAGGGGAGCAACTTCGAAATCGAGGCCGACCTCGTCATCCTCGCCTTCGGATTCGACGGGAGCCCGGTGGCGTCCGCCGACGGCCCGAAGGTCACGAAGTGGGGCACGTACGAGGTGAACGAAGACGCGATGACGACGACCCCGGGCATCTTCGCCGGCGGCGACGTCGTGCGCGGCGCAGACCTCGTCACCACCGCGCTCGCCGACGGCCGCACCGCCGCACACGCGATCGACCGCTACCTGGCTGAGCAGGCCTAGGGTAGCGGAGCGTTCGGCTTCAGCGAGTGGGAGAAGCAGGGATTCCCGATCGTGAAGTAATGGGCACGTGGACGCGGACAGGCCGGTAGTGAAGTAGACGAAGCGATCCACAGGGAACGAACAGGACGGTCGGGACGACGTCCTGTTCTTCGTTTTGTCTCCATCGAGTGCCCGATTGCATCCACTCCAAACCGGATTGCCCGACTGCCGGACGCGAGTACGGTAGGGAGGGAGAGCCGAGCGCTCTCACACTACGAAGTCCGGAGGGAATGGTACGATGCTGCGTCGTGTCATCCGTGGGGCCGCGATTGCTGGGGTTGCGGCGTATGCTGTCTATGAACTGACCAGGACAGACCGAATGGGCGTCCACCACCGCGTGAAGGCGGGGCCGCTTCCTGGAGACGATCTGGTGGATGCACCGCACTATGTCGACACCGACGCCGTCACCATCGATGCGCCGCCCTCGGCGGTGTGGTCCTGGCTCGTTCAGATGGGGTATGCGCGCGCAGGCTGGTACTGCTGCACCCGCTGCAATCGAGTGGACCTCGAGCCACACGACGAATGGCGGGTCCTTCCGCAGTTCCAGACCCTCACGGCTGGGGCGACGCTTCCGACACATGCCGGCGGCGGGTTTCGCGTCGTCAGCGTCGAACCGCAGCGGGCGCTCGTCCTGTACGTCGACGACCAGATGGCCCGGGAGCAGGCCGCCGCGTACAACGGCAATGGTCACAAAGTGGCAGCCACCATCTCCGCGGGGCCGCCCGACGCGTCGATCCCCCCGTTTGCCCTTTCCTGGTCATTCCTTCTGGAGCCGCTCTCCGCACAGCGCACGCGCCTCATCGCCCGTTACCGGCTGGCGCTGGCCGCATCCGCGCGAGGGCATCGCTTGCTCCAGCCGGTCGTGGGGCTCGGCATCTTCTGGATGCAGGGCAAGCAACTCCGCGGGATCAAGCTGCGCGCTGAATATGCGCAGGCGGGACGCCCGCGCGAGGCGGGGGTAGGTCTGGCGGCATAGCGGCCGCCCCCTTTCGTGTTTCCTGGAATCGGGCACGTGCCTGATGCGAGGCGCGGCCGGCCGGCGGTAGGCTGACGGCGAGACCGTCCTCAGGGAGGGCTTCGCATGCTCGTCCGTATGGCCCGCCGCACTGCCCTGGCCGGTGCCGTGGTCTATGGTGTGTACAGCGCCGGCATCCGCCCCTGGAAACATCGCTGGGACGCTTCGCCCGACGAGCGAGAGGCCGTCTTGCCGGGCGACGACCTGGTGGTCACGCCTGTGTCGATGGAGACCCGCGCCGTCACGATCACGGCTCCCCCGACCGCGGTCTGGCCCTGGTTGATCCAGATGGGGTACGGCCGCGCGGGATGGTACAGTTATGGCCCCCCCGGCCGTAGAGGAGAGGGCGGGACATGGCACCTCATCCCGCAGTTCGAAGATCTCCAGGTCGGATCCATCGTCCCCACGCATCCGCACGGTGGATTCAAGGTGGCCACATTGGAGCACGAACGCGGCCTCGTACTCTACCTTGACACGACCATCGTCCGGGAGCAGATGTTGGCGACACAGGCGTCCAACGAGACGGCCCTTCGGACCGTGCCCGAGCTGCCCGAGTTCCGCGCGTCGTGGGCGTTCATCCTTCACCCGCTCGAGGCGGATCAGACCCGGCTCCTCGAGCGCACACGGATCACCGCGCCGGCGGGGCGGCTGGCCGTGCTCGCCCTCCATCGCCTCACAGGATTCGCGATCTTCCTCCTGCAGCGGAAGCAACTGATCGGAATCAAAGCTCGCGCGGAGCAGGCGTGGCGGAGGCACGTGGAGGGACCGGTCGAGAGCCACGTCGCGTAGCATGCCGCCCGGCTGATCGGCGAACGTCATCCGGCGCACGGTGACACCCAGCGGAGGTCACCGCGCGATAAGAGGAAGCCTTCACGGCGCGCCCGAAGGCGGAGGCATGTCCTCGCGCTCCCGCTACGACGTGGTCGTGATCGGGGCCGGCCACAATGGACTTGTCGCCGCCGCCTATCTCGCCCGAGCAGGACGATCCGTCTTGGTGCTCGAGCGGCGCGACGTCTTCGGCGGTGCCTGCGTCACCGAAGAGGTGTGGCCGGGTTACCGGGTCTCCACTGCCGCGTACCTGTGTGGCCTTCTGCATCCGACGGTCATCCGCAGTCTTCGTCTCGACCAGCACGGTTACGAGATCCTGCCGAAAGATCCCGCCTTCTTCAGCCCGTTTCCGGACGGGCGGGCGCTCATTGTCTGGAAGGACGACGCGCAAACGGCCGCGGAGATCGCCCGCTTCTCCCGGCGCGATGCCGCCGTCTACCCCGAGTACGAGGCATTTCTCGCCCGGCTGGGGGCCTTCGTGGAGCCGTGGCTGCTCCGTACTCCGCCGGATCTCATCCGGCGAAACGTTCGGGACGTCGCCGGAATGGTCCAGTTTGCATGGCCGGTCGCCACGCTCCCGCGGCGCGATCTCGTGCGTGCCCTCCGGATCGCGACACAGAGCGTCCGCGACTTCCTGGACGGTTGGTTCGAGTCGCCCGAACTGAAAGCGTCGCTGGCCACGGACGGCGTGATCGGCGCCCGCGGCGGCCCCTCGACGCCCGGGACCGCGTATGTCCTCTTCCATCACTGCATGGGCCAAGCTGCGGGAAAGCGGGGGCTGTGGGGGTTCGTGCGGGGCGGGATGGGCGGTGTCACCGAGGCCCTCGCATCCGTATGCCGTAGCTACGGCGCGGAGATCCAGGTAGGCATGCCCGTCGAGCAGATCCTGGTGCGGAACGGCCGCGCGGCGGGGGTTGTGCTGCGCGGCGGTGCAGAGGTTCAGGCGGGAATCGTCGTGTCCAACGCCGACCCGAAGCGCACGTTCGGTCATCTGCTCGCCGCTGATGTCGTGCCCGACGATTTCCGCCGAGAGATCGAGGGCATCAAGACCGAAGGCGTGGCGATGAAGATCAACCTGGCGCTGGCCGGCCTGCCCGACTTCCGCGCCCGTCCGGGAACGAGCCCCGGTCCGCAGCACCGGGCGACCATCCACATCGGGCCAACGATGGACTACATCGACCGCGCCTGGGCAGATGCGGAGTCGGGGCGCCCGTCGGCTCAGCCATTCCTGGAAGTCACCATCCCGACGACGTACGATCCGTCCCTCGCCCCACCCGGCCGGCACCTCATGAACATCTTCGTCCAATACACGCCATACCGGCTCGGCGAGGGGTCATGGGACGCGATCAAGGAGACGTACGCCGACCACGTGATCCACACGCTCGCCGAATACGCGCCGAACTTCCCGGACTTGATCATCCACCGCCACGTCCTCTCCCCGCACGATCTCGAGCGGGACTTTGCGTTGACAGGTGGAGACATCTTCCACGGCGAGATGACGCTCGACCGGCTCTTCTTCATGCGCCCGCTCCCCGGCTGGGCACAGTACCGGACGCCGCTGCGCGGCCTGTATCTCTGCGGGTCGGGAACGCACCCCGGCGGGGGCGTGATGGGCGCACCGGGGTACAACGCGGCGCGGGAGATCCTGCGCGATCTCCGGAGCGGAACTGACACGGAGGCAGTGGGGAACAGATCGCGGTAGCACGCATGACGAGGCGGGAGAGATCGCCCCGCGCGATCCTCCCGCCCCGGGTGCCCACGCGACGCTGAGGGGAGTCAGCGCGTCGGGGGCTACGCCGCGTCTGCGATGGCTAGCGCGTTCCGCCCCTTTGCCTTCAGCAGTGCGTTGACCACCAGCTCCATCAGCCCGACCACCTTCACACCCAGCTTGTAGCGGGCGTTGAGATCCGTGAGCTGCAGGTTACAATTCTCGCACGACGTCGCCACGACCGGGGCTCCGGCCGCCCGAACCTGTTCCGCCTTCTTCCGGCCGGCGCGGAGACGGATCTCCTCCCACTCCGGGATCGCGACCAATCCGCCCCCGCCGCCGCAGCAGACGCTTTCCTTGCCGTGCGGGTCGAGTTCGCGGAAGTCCTCGACCGCCGCGCGCAGGACGATGCGCGGCGCTTCGAGCAGCCCGCCGTTCCGGCCGAGGTTGCAGGAGTCGTGATAGGTGATCGGCTCGGGATTGGCCGACGGGTCGAGGTCGAGCCGCCCTTCCTGGATGTATTCGGCGATGACCTCTTCGATGTTACGGACGCGGAAGGGGAACTCACCGCCGAACCACGTCGGCGCCTCCCAGCGCAGGGCGGTGTAAGCGTGGCCGCACTCGGTGAGGACGACGTCCTTCACGCCCAGCGCAACCGCCTCGTCGATCAGGCGTTTCGCGATCGCCTTCGCCTTCGCCGGATCTCCGAGGAACAGGCCGTAGTTGGACGCCTCGAACATCGACAATGTCCAGTTCGCCCGGGCCTCATGGAAGATGATCGCCGCGGGCAGGATGGTGTGCGCGCCGGAGAGACCGACGTAGAGGATGTCGGCGTTCTTCTTGTCCAGGGGGATGCGGAGCGTTGGGTCTCCGGTGCGCTCCTGGGCCTCCTGTTCCAGCTCCGTGACGATCTCACGGTAGATCTCTCGGAACTCGTCGGCGTTCTCTCCGCGGGCGATCGCCGCGTCGGCCAGCATGACCAGCATCTCGGGCGCCTTGCCCGCCGCGGTGAGCATGCCGCGGGCAGCCCGCATGATGAGCGCCGTATCGACCCCGAAGGGACAGTTGATCGTACAGCGCCGGCACAGCGTGCACGACGCGAACGCGGTCTCCTGAAGGGCGTCGAGATCATCCTCGGTCAAGTCCTTCGCGCCGACCAGCCACGGGAACAGACGGCCGATCGGGTCGTGCTGCCGGCGGTAGAATGCTCGTACCTGCTCGGCGCGGGCCGCCGGGACGTGCGCCGGATCGGGCGTCGACATGTAGTAGTGGCACGATTCGGCGCAGATTCCGCACCGCGCGCAGACTTCCAGCGCGGCGATCAGCCGGCGGTCGAGGGCCTTCTCGAACGCCTGCCGCGCTGTGGCGACCGCTTCGCGCGAGGCCGCTACCGCCGGCGGCGCCACTGCCTCTGGCCTGACCGCCTCACTCATGATGCGCTGCTCCGAGCACGCCGCGGCGGCCATAGAACAGGCCGAAGAAGTACCGCGAGAAGAAGTAGTAGAAGCAGTGGCGGATCTTCGTGAACGGGATCGCCACGAGCGTCGCAGCCCCGAGCAGCAGGAAGGCGCCCATCCAGCGGGCATCCCACCAGGCCAGGGCTCCTGCCGACAGGAACAGGCTGACGAGCGCGACCGAGACGAAGTCATCGGGCGTGCTCAGGGCGCGCAGACCCGGCTCCAGGACCCGCGCCGTCAATCCGCCCCAACCGGCGAGCGCCCCCGCGGCCAGCACGGCGATGAGCAGCAGTCGAGAGCCACCCGGCAGCGCCGGCGCCCACAATCCGAGCACCAGCCCGAGCACACCGGCGCCGATACCGATGTGGAAGACGATCCCGCGCAGGTAGGCGAGCAAGTGTATGCGCGTGCTCTCCTTCGCCCACGGCATCATCCCGGTCGTGAAGGCGTACCGCACGCCGGCGGCGGGCGAGCCGGCCGGGCGGGCCCGCTCAGGCCGCAACGGCCGCGCGAGCGTGCGCGAGAGATGCCGCCAGAGCCCGGCGGCGGCAACGCCTGCCGATGCGGCAACGACCCAGGTCTCGATCTCCATCGCATTCATCCGGTCATCCCGAAGTGCTTGACGTCCTTCGCCGCGCCGGCGGCACGCATCACTTCACCCGCTGCACGACGAACCTGATGACTTTGTCCCGCCGCTCCATCGAGAGCAACTTCTGACCGGTCGTCCGGCACCAGGCCGGGATATCGGCCATGACGCCCGGATCGGTGGCCGTAGCCTCGATGATCCCCGCGATCGGAACGGTCTTGATGGCCTGGGCCATCTTCACCACCGGAATGGGGCAGAGCAGACCCTTCAGGTCGAGCGAGAGATCTGCCTTCACTGCCTTGAGCTCGCCGTTGACGGCATCCATGTAATCTCCCCTCCTAGATGAACAATGTGAATTTCGACTGCGCGGCCAGCTCCATCAGGGCGGCCACCCCCACGATCTCCTGTGCCTCATCGATCAGGTCGTCGCGGGAGAACTCCATCACCTCAAGACTGGTCTGGCAGGCGAGCATGCGCACGCCGAGGTCGATCGCCGCCTGGCGCAGCTCCGGGAGCGTGGCGGCGTTGTGCGCCTTCATCATCTTCTTGAACATCCAGCGTCCCAGACCGCCCATGTTCAGCTTGCTGGGTCCGATACCGTTGATGTCCTTGAGGAACAGCGACAGCATCCGGCCAAACAGGCTCCGGCCCGTGCGGACAGGCTTCCGGACGGCCTGGAGGCCCCAGAACGTGAAGAACATCGTCGTCTCCATGCCGGAGGCCGCCGCACCCGTGGCGATCGTGAACGCGGCGAAGATCTTGTCCATGTCGCCGCTCAGAACAACCAACGTGGCTTTGTTACCGGTGGTGGGCTCGCCCGCGGTTTCGAGCGCAGGCGCGGTGAGCACTGCCATCTCCCCTCACTCCCCTCTCTTGGGCTCCCCCGGTACTGCCAGGAGTATCCCGATCCAACCGTACGGCCAGGTCGAAGGTCCCACAATCCGGCCGCTTCCTGATGTTCATCAGGCCTTCACCCGATAGGCGTGCTGGCGGATCGGGCTATATACTCCCCCCAGTACCGGCGGTAGGCTGTTGCCGGCGTACGATTCAGGAGGCGGGCCATGGGGCAGTTCGAACCGGAGGTGACCAGGGTAGCGAGTCTTCGCCTGCGCCGGATCGAGGGCCAGCTGAAGGGACTGCAGCGCATGCTCTCGGAGGAGCGAGATTGCACGGAGCTCATCCAGCAGATCGCTGCGGCGAGAGCCGCGCTGGATCGCGTGGCTCTGGACCTCATCTCGGCCGGTCTCGAGCAGTGCCTGCGCCAGGAGTTGGCGGGGAAACCCAACGGCGAGCGCACGTTTCACAAGCTGCAGCGAACCTTCTTGATGCTGCGGTAGCGATGTGCTGAGGTAGCGCCCGATGCCGGTCTACGAGTTCGTCTGCGAGGCCTGTGGCCGGCCGTTCGAGGATCTGGTCAGAAGTTATTCTGCGATCCCAGAGGTCCGCTGCCCGCACTGCGGCAGCGCCTCGCTCAGGCGCAAAGTATCCACGTTCGCCTCACGGGTCTCCGGCTCAGCGAACATGAGCACCGCGGGCCCCGGTGCGTCTTGCAGCGTCGGCGGTACCTGAGGCACCATCCACTGACGCCGGCCGGGCGTCGGCTCGGCAGACGCTCAAATACCACGTCCCTCTAGCGCCCCCTCAGCATCCGCGTGTAGAGTTTCCCCGGAGTTCATTCTCCGGACAAAGGCGATAACGTCGAGAAAGGGGTTGGGGGGATCTCCATCCCCTCTCAGAGCGTGCCTACGGGGACGCAGAGCGATCATCCTGCGCCGTCGAACCCTTCGACCGCAGCCGGGAGGCT
>DATDEG010000070.1:0-5829 GCA_036523465.1 bacterium | reverse complement strand
GCCATCTGCTGCTCGGTGACGACCCCCAAATCGGTGAGGATGCGACCGAGGTGGCCCCCGCTGCGCTGCTGCATTTGGATGGCCCGCTCGAGCTGTTCGCGCGACACGATCCCCTCGTCGAGGAAGACCTGACCGAGTGGCCTGTTGCGCGCGCGAGCGACGCGGTGGCGCGATCCATCAACCGCTGGCGGCTGTATCTCCGGCTGCACCGGCGGACGTTGCGAGGGCGGGACAGGATGCGTCGGGGCCACAACAGGGTGCGCCGAGGCTGCAGAAGACTGTACCGGGGCCACGGGAGGTTGACCCGGACCTACGGGAGGCGGAGCAGGCGCCGGGGGATACGGCGCCGCACCTGCGAGTTGCGCCGAAACCGCAGGAGGCTGCTTGGGCGCGACGGGAGGCGCGGGCTTGGGGACCGACCGGCGCGGCTCGGGCGGCGGCGCCATGACGACGCTCTCTTCAGAGGCCAACTCCGCAACCGCGGACCCCGCCCCGTTCCCGTTCGGACCGGCGTGGACAACGGCGTCGAGCCGGGCCTGGACCTCCGCCGCGGGGCGGCCTTGGCCGAGCTTGATGTATGAATCCCGAAGCGCGCCCAGTACCGCGACATCGGTGGGGACGAGGTCGGCGGCCCTCGCGTAGGCGGCCGCGGCGCGCTCCCAGCGCTGAGCTGCCGCGTACATCTCCGCGAGCGCGACGTAGACGTCCGCGGCCCCCTGATGATCGTCGTGGCGCTCATAGATCGAGGCGAGACGCGCGTAGCCGACGGGCTCGTCCGGGGCGATCTCGATGAAGGCACGGTACGCGCCGATCGCCTCGTCCGCGCGGCGTCCATCAAGCGCGCGGGCGCGATGGAACAGGAAGGCGCGCTCGAGAGTGACGTTCTGGGGCGGGATGCCGAGCCGCTGCTTGAACCTCGGCAGCTCGAGCCCTTCAAGACCCTCCCCTGTTTCCACGGCGTTCACCGCCGCACTATCCATGGACGGCGCTCACTCCTCCGCCGTCCCCTCTACAGCTGCCCTGCGACGGCCGCCCGGACACGCCGCATCTCGATCCGCACGCGGCCGAGGTTGGCCAGGCGGTTCCCGACGACGGCGAGAACCGCATCGCCGCCCGCCGGCGTCACGGCGACCGGTCCTTTCTCGAACTCGATGAGGATGGAACCCAGTCCGCCCAGATGAAGCTCACCACCCATGACGTCGGACGACCCAAGGGTGCTCGCCGCGATCGCACCGACGACATCACTGTCGACCTCCTCGCCTGCGGCGGTGGCCGCTTCGATCACGAACCCGTCGCGGCCCACGACCAACGCGGCCATCACACCCTCTACCTTGAGCAGCCCGTCCAGGATCGCCCGCAGGCCTTCTACTGCTACGCTCATCGTCTGCATCGAGTCACCCACCCTCCTATTGAGGTGCATCTACATCACGCGCGAAATGAGGGCCGAGGCCAGTTCGGGCATGTACCGCCGAAGTTGGAGCCGGGCCTTCCCGACGTTCCCACGGGGGCTCATCGCCAGGCCGACGTAGTGATCCGGACCGGCCATGGCCAGGATGATGATGTACCGCTCCGCGACCAGCATGATATGGTCGAGCGCCCCCCCGTCGACTTTCTGGCAGAGATAGTCGAGCACTTTCCCCGCCACGGCGCCCTCTTGCGCGACCTCGTCCAGCGAGAATCCCTGATCGACGCGCAGGGTCTCGACCGCCGTCCCATCCATGCGCACCAGGGACGCGCCGGCCGTGCCCTCGATGCCGGCCACGAGCCCTCGCAACAGATCCTTCACGTCGGTCGCCATGGCATCACCCCCGCGGTGGAAGCGCCGGTTCCCGCTCGAGGAATGTCTCGCCGGCCTCTTCCGCGGCGAGAAGGAGCCGGACGCCCTGGAGCTGCACGCCCTCCTCGTCGACGAGGCGCTTGATCCGGAGGATGGTGTCGACGTCCCGCTGGCTGAACAGCCGGTGACCGCCCCGCGTGCGGGCGGGGCGGAGCAGGCCGTGCTGGGTCTCCCAGGATCGGATGCGCCGCGCGTCCACTCCGGTGAGCTGCGCGACGGTCCGGATCGGGTACACCGCGAGGTCGCGTACGCTGGCTGTTTTCGTCTTCACATGCATCCCCTCATCTCCACTCACTCCGCCGCGAAGCTGACCGATCGCTTCGCACGGCGTCCCTCCACCGGACTGGGGTGGAGCGCGTCGCGCAGCCGCCGCACCGCCGCGTGCATCATCCGCGAGACGTGCTTCTGTGAAATACCCAAATGTTGGGCCGCCTCAGTCTGCGTCAGGTCGAGGTAGAACAGGCAGTAGATGACTTTGCGCTGCATCTCGGAGAGCCGGTCAACGGCATCGGCTAGGACGACGCGGTCCTCGGAGCTGATCTGTCCGGAGATATGGTTGGCGTCAAGCCGATCGTAGGCGGTGACCGGCGTTCCGTCGCCGTCCTCGCGAACCTCATCCAGCGACAGGAAGCGGAAGGACTCGCGCGTGCGGGCGGCTTCCATCACCCACCGCACGGGAATGCCGAGCTCGTCGGCGATCTCCGAAACGAGCGGCAGGCGGCCGAGTCGCTGCGTGAGGAGGGTCGCCGTCTGCCGGACACGGTGGTCCAGCTCGTGGAACCATCGAGGACGCCGGACCACGCTGCCCTGGTCGCGCAGGTAGTGCCGGATCTCTCCGGCGATCAGGTGCCGGGCATACGTCTCGAACCGGACACCGCGATCGAGGTCGAAGTTCGTGATCGCGTGTAGAAGGCCGATTGATCCAACCTGAACAAGGTCGTCGAGGGCCGTCCCAAGCCCCGCGTACCGTTGCGCCACCTGCCCAACCAGCGGCAGCAGCCGCGCCGCCAGCTCTGCCTGCCGGTCCGGCGTGGGGTCCTGCCTATAAGAAAGGATGAGATCGCGCAGATCTTCCGCCGGTCCCGCATTGCCTCGCTTGACCCGAGACACACCAACGCCTCCTTGAGCGGGTTGGGCCGCCGCCGGATTGGCCCGTCTGCCGAAGGAGGCGATAAATAAGAACGAAGTCCTTCTTCGGCAGCTCGGCCGGCCGACGGAGTCGGTCCCGAAGCTTTGCGCCCCCGCATTACTGCGGGTTTGCCCTTATCGTGAAGAACTTTTGCTGCGCGACCAGTGTATCACATCAGTGCAAGCAGGGCATAGGGTCGGCGCAGTATTCTGGCAAGCTGTGAAGAGTTTTGTGCCCGGTGAATGAAGGGTTCAGACCACCGCGGAGCAGGAATCCCACCGGGTTGGGCAACGATATGGGAATTTCTCGCTCAGCTTTCGGGGTGCCCGCCGGAAAAGTGATGATACACACTGAGCACGTTGTAGACATACCACTGCGTTTCGCGATAGGGCGGGATGCCCGTGTAGCGTTCCACCGCGCCCCGGCCCGCGTTGTACGCGGCCAGGGCCAGCGCGGGGTCGTCTCCCAGTCGCTCCAAGTTGCCCTTGAGGACCCGCACCGTGGCGTAGACGTTGGCGACCGGATCGCCGGGATGTACGCGCATCGCCCGCCACGTTGCCGGCATCAACTGTCCGAGACCGTACGCGCCGGCCGGAGACAGCGCCGTGACGTGGAATCCCGACTCGACCGCGATGAGGGCCATGACCAGGCGCGCATCGACATGATAGGTCACAGAGAAGTAGAGAACGCTGCGGACGATGGCGTCCACCTGCGCGCTGCGCAACGATGGATTGTACAGCCGGACGACGCGTGAATATGCGTGGTACGCCTGTGGCGACGTCGCCCCGGGCAGGACCGGGGCGGCTTGACCGCTCAAGGCGCGGAGATACCGAGAGGCCATGCCCGCCAGTGGTCCAACGCCGCTCGCGGCCACCGCGGCGAGGTAGCGGCGCGCGTCGGAGGTACGGCCGGCGCGCGCGTACACCGCTCCAAGCCACAAGGCGAGCTCAAAGGATGGCTTGAGGCGATAGGCCCATTCGAACGCGGTGACCGCCTCGCCAAACCGGGATTCATGCGAGAGCGACGCGCCCAGCCACGCCCAGGCGGTCGCATCGCCAGGATGGCGCACGAGGTGCGCCCGCAGCGTGGTGATGACCTGGGCGTGGCGTCCCCGGAGGTAGTCTTCCCGCGCCGCCGACACGGGATCGTCTCCACGGGCGGCCGCGGGCAGCAGCAGCGAGAGGACGAGCAGCGCCGCCAGGATGATGCCGCCCGATGTGTGTGGAGCGAGCCGCGGCCTGATGCCGATCACCTCTCGCCTTCAACCCTGCGCCCGCAGGCACCGTCGCTCATGCTGTCCCGTGCGCCACGCGCCTGCGCCGGATGTAGCCTTCGCGCTCCAGTACCCTGAGAAACGCGTCGACGGCATCGGGATCGAACTGGATCCATTTCAGCCGTTCCAACTCTTCCACTGCTTCATAGATCGAGATGCTCGCCTTGTACGGCCGGTCATGCGTGATCGCGTCAAACGTGTCCACCACGGCGACGATGCGGCCGGGGACAGGAATCGTCCACTTCCGCAGGGCCATGGGGTATCCCTTTCCATCCCAGCGCTCGTGATGGGTGAGGGCGATCTGCTCGGCCAGGTTCAGCAGGATCGCCTGCCCGCCGCCCAGGAGGCGCGCGCCGATCTGGGTGTGCGACTTCATCAGCTCGTATTCTTCCAGCGTGAGCCTCTCCGGTTTGAGAAGGATCGCGTCGGGGATGGCGACCTTCCCCACGTCGTGCAGCGGTGCCGCGCGCCGGAGCAGCTCTACCTCTTCCTGCGGGAGGCCGAGCTCTCGCGCCAGCAGCGCCGCGTTCTCTCCCACGCGCCGCGCATGCTCGCCGGTCTCATCGTCGCGGCGCTCGACGGCGGACGCCAGCCTCTCGAGGATCTCGATCTGCGTCTCGTCCAGCTCGCGGTTGCGCGCGCTGAACCGCTCTTCCATGTAGCGGCTCTGCGTCGCCAATCGTTCGAGGAGCCGGCGGGACTCCAGCAGATTCTGGACACGGGCGGTGACGTCGACGTGATCGAACGGCTCGCCGAGGAAGTCCTTGGCGCCGAAGGTAAGGGCCCGGACTTTCGCGGCCGTCGTGAGTTCGCCGAACAGCAGTACAGGCACGGGCGCGCCGTTCCCGGTACGAGCCCGGAGCTGCTCCATGAGAACAAAGGCGTCGCCTCCCACCGAGCCGGCATCCAGGATGACGAGGTCGGGATGGTACTCGACGGACGGCAAGACGAGATCGGCCCCCGCGGCCGCCAGTTCAGTCCGCCCGAACCCGGCCAGGCGCAGCATGCTGTGAATCAGCCGGCCGGTGTCCTCACGGGGGGTGATGATCAGGACCTTGGCGGTCTGAATCCCGAGCTCGTCCAACGCGCGGAACGCCTCCAGGGCGGACCCCCGGATGGAATCCACCCCATTGACGAGGATGCCCGCTGGTCTCACCGGCTAGGCTCAGGCTCGCGGAGCGGAGGTGCCCGAGGGGGACCGCCGCGCTCGCGTCCCTCATCGGGAATGATACGTATTGCGACGGATTGACGGTCCTAGCCGGGCACGGTACACTCACGGCGAGCTCCTCGATCAGGGCAAACCCGCAGCGATGCGGCGGCGCAAAGCCATGGGACCGGTCACCGGTTTGCCAGGCTGCCGGGGAGGGTGTCGCGTCTACCCTCCTGGCCGGAACGGTAGGCGCGATGTGTTTTGTGGGCCTCTCGATAAGGGCAAACTCGCAGTAATGTGGGGGCGCAAAACCTCGGGACCTCTGTAGGGAGGTCGGCCGGGTTGCCGAAGGAGGCAGCAATGCGCGGCATGTGGGTCCTCGCGGTGCTGGCGATGGTGGCGGTTCCCGCCGTTCCCGCCCATCCCCAATCTTCGAGCGA
>DATDEG010000069.1:0-7010 GCA_036523465.1 bacterium | reverse complement strand
ACGGTGATGCGTCCCGCCGAAACCCCGGATCTCCGCGACCCGCACGGCCGGCCACTGTGCGGACAACTCCCTTGCCGCGGCGGTCACGACGGCCGGACGAAAACCGTCCATGGCGATCACGGTATCGGCCGCTGCGGGGAGGCTGCTGCCGGTCCCCCCGGCGATGATGGTGGAGATACCGCTCTCCGCGTAGAGGGGCCGGACGAGGTCGGCCAGCGGCGTCACCGCCTCCTTCGCGTCGGGCCGGATGTGCCGCCAGAGCGGATCGCGCGCCAACAGGCGCGGCGCGGTGCTGTCCTCGTCGAAGAGCAGCAGCGAGGTGCCGGCCTCGAGCGCCTCGGCGATCGCCGCCACTTCGGAGATAAGCGGCGGTGCCGCCTGCGTATGGTACCGTGAGGGATCCTCTCCACCGGGAAGCGCGGAGATGAACGGCGCGAGATTGACCGCCTCGACCCGCCGCCCGTCATCGGAGCGTATCCAAACGGCATCGGGCGCGGTCGCGCAGTACTCGCGCCCGTCGCCCGGAATGTGCGGGTATACCGAGGAGGCGATTCCGGCCAGCAGCGTGCTCCGTCCCGAGAACGCGCCGCCGACGATCACCGTCACCCCGCGGGGAATCCCCAACCCGGCGAGCGCCCCCCGATGGGGCGTCTGGATCGTGATGGTCAGCTCAGGCGGGGCCTGGAAGGTGACGAGATGAGCCAGGGCGGGCCGGTCCGAGCCCGGATCGCGGGGCAGGACGGCGCCGTCGGCAATGAAGGCGACCAGCCCGCGCTCCGCGAGCATCATGCGCACGGCATGATAGTCTTCGGCCACCTGGACGTGGCGGGTGGCTTCAGCGTGGTGAGCAGCGAAGACGAGCGCCGCATCGGCGATCTGACCCAGATCCTCGAGCCACAACGCCTGAGACTGCCGGCCGGAGGCCTTGCGCCCTTCAGACGGGAGGAGGGCGTGCGCCCGGACCTCGACGCTGTCCTCCGCGATCAGGCACGTGGTGCGGCGGAGAATCTGCTGCCCGCCCCCGTCGAGCGTGATCCCGCCCCGGCTGCCGCGGGCTCGGCTGATCCGCCGCGCCGCATCGCTCCACCGGCGGCCGATGAAGTCTTCGAGCGCCATCTTCCGCACCGGTGTCGACCACAACTCGCGCGGGATCCCGGCCTCCGCCTGATCCATGCGGACGCGGATCGGCACCGGGACCCCGATGGGGTCGACCGGCACCTCCTCGATGAACAGGACGAAGCGCTCGAAGCGATAGGTGCCCTCCAGCGC
The DNA here is from genome assembly GCA_036523465.1 of bacterium. Classification (GTDB taxonomy): domain Bacteria; phylum Sysuimicrobiota; class Sysuimicrobiia; order Sysuimicrobiales; family Kaftiobacteriaceae; genus Kaftiobacterium. Next base: position 5,741 of record DATDEG010000069.1, on the reverse strand, counting down.
CTTGTACGCGGCGTACGGCTTGCCGTCGAAGGTGAAGAGTTTGTCGCGCAGGCGCTCCCAGGGGAGCATCGCGAACCGCTCGTCAGATCTCGGCCGGTCAACGCTCATGCTGCCTCGCTCATCAATCGAAGGGCCATCTCGGGAGCTGCACGCGGGCAGGGCGATCCTCCCGGTACCCCAGGGCGTAATCCGCCTGCATGAGGGTGTGGATCTCTCGGGTCCCCTCGTAGATGACCGCGCCCTTGCTGTTCCGGTAGAACCGCTCGACGGGATACTCATCCGAGTAGCCGTACGCGCCGTGGACCTCGACGGCGTCCCCCGCCGCGCGCTCGCTGGCCACGGTCGCGTACCACTTCGCCAGCGACGTCTCGCGCGTGTTGCGCCGCCCGGCGTTCTTCATCCATCCCGCCCGGAGGTAGAGGAGCCGGCTGACGTCGTAGTCGCGGGCTATCCCCGCGATCATCTCCTTGACGAGCTGATGCTCGGCGATCGGCTTGCCGAACGTCGAGCGCTCCTTCGCGTACCGCACGCTGCTGTCCAGGCAGGCGTGGATCAACCCCGTCGCGCCCGCGGCCACCGTGTAGCGCCCCTGATCGAGGGCAAACATCGCAATCCGGAACCCCTCCCCTTCCTCCCCGAGCAGATTCGCCCGCGGCACCCGTACCTCGTCCATCGTGATGGAGCCCGTGTTTCCGGCGCGGATGCCGAGCTTCCCGTGCAGCGTCCCCGTGCGCAGCCCCGGCATCTCCCGGGTGACGATGAACGCGCTCAGTCCGCTGTGGTCGCGCGCGCGCTGTTTCGCCGGATCCGTCCAGCCGAAGACGATGAAGTGATCGGCGACATCGGCCAGCGAGATCCACATCTTCTCGCCGCTGAGGATGAAGGTGTCGCCGTCGCGCACGGCGCGGGTCTGAATCCCGACCGCGTCGCTGCCCGCCGCCGGTTCGGTGAGCCCGTACGTCGCGATCTTCTCGCCGCGCGCCTGGGGGATGAGGTACCGTTGCTTCTGCTCCTCCGTGCCCCAAGACAGCAAGGTGAGGCTGTTCAGCCCGACGTGGACAGACAGGATGACCCGCAGGGAGGTATCGACGTACTCGAGCTCCTCACAGGCCAGCCCGAGCGAGACGTAGTCCATCCCGGCGCCGCCGTAGCGTTCCGGCAGGCAGAGCCCCAGGATCCCCAGGCGGGCCATCTCCTCGAGGATCCGCCGGTCGAAGGTCTGCGACCGGTCCAGCTCACGGATGCGCGGCCGGATCTCGGTCTCCCCAAACTCGCGCACCATCCGCGCAGCAAGCTCTTGATGGTCCTGGAGGGTGAAGTCCATCACCGACCTCCGATCTATCCCTCGCGCATGAGCCGTAAGCTCAGGAGGGTGTAGAACCTGGCGGCGGTGATCACATCGTTGAGGTCCACCGATTCGTCCGGGGTGTGCGCCACCTCCGGGTCGCCGGGGCCGAAGAGGATCGTCGGAACGCCGCGTTCCGCGAAGAACCGTCCGTCGCTCGCCTGATGATAGCCCACGACTTCCTGGGGGAGCGTGAGTTCCCGCGCGACCTCTTGGGCCATGCGGACGAGCGGGACATCCAGAGGGGTCTCGATCGGCGGTCCCGCCTGCAGGACCTCGACCTCCGCCTGGAGCCCGGGATCCTCTTGATGCAGCGCGGCGATGACCTGCTCGATATCCGCGACGGCCTCCGGGATGCTCTCGTTCGGCAGGGTCCGGCGGTCGATCGTGGCCTCGCACCAGTCAGGGACGACGTTCGTCGCGACGCCGCCGCGGATCGTGCCGATCGACAGGGAGGGCGGCGGGACCAGGGGGTGGCGGAGCGCGGCGAGCCGCCCACCGACGCGCTGCTCGATCACGGCCAGCACGCGCAGCATGTGCGAGATCGCGTTGCTCCCCTCCCACGGCGTGCTGCCGTGCGCCGCGCGCCCGTGGGTGGTCAGGCGCAGCCATAGCACCCCTTTTTCGGCCGCGGCAATCCGGTTCTCGGTGATCTCGCCGACGACGACGTGATCGGGGGTGAGGATGCCGCGATCGACGAGATACTCCGTCCCCTTGACGCCGCCTATCTCCTCGTCGCTGACCGCGGTCAACGTGAGCGTCCCGCGCAGCGGGAGGGCGGTGCTCAGCGCCTCCAGCGCGGCGATCATCGCCACGAGCGAGGCTTTGGCGTCGGCGGCGCCCCGCCCGTACATCCTCGTACCGACCACCTCGGCGCCGTGGGGTTCGTGCCGCCAGGACTTCGGGTTCCCGACCGGCACCGTGTCCATGTGGGAGGTGAACAACAGCTCGGGCCGGCCGCTCCCGAGGCGCGCGATGACGTTGGGCTTGCGGACCTCATCGGCGAGGAGCTGGAAGTCTATGCTCGCTTCGCGCAGGTGGGCCACGATGAGATCGGCGACTTTCCGCGTGTCGCCCGGCGGGTTTGCGGAATCGGCGCGGACCAGCGAGGCGAGGAGGCCGATGATGGACGGCCGCCGGCGCTCAATGGAGTCGAGGATCACGTTGTCCATCGCGGATAATTGGAAGAGGGAGGGGAACTCCCCCTCCCTCTTCCCATCCCACGCTTGCTCTTTCCTGCTATCTCTGTCCCGCCGGTAAGGCAAGAATCTGCCTCACCACCCGAATCGCCGTCCCCAGAGGGCGGTCCGTCCCGGCGTCGAAGTCCACCGCGCTCATCACCGCTTCGATATCGGGGGTCACCCCCGAACCCTCCAAGCGGATGCCTCGTCCGGTCGCCAGCCGCGAGATGGTGACGCTGAGCGCGGATCCATCGGAGAGGTTGATCAGGATGCTCGCCTCCACCGCTCCGGCGGTCTTCCCTCCCACCAGCTGACCCCGCCGGCTCTCTTGGACCGCGGCCGAGAACAACTCCGAGGCCGAGGCGCTCCCCTCATCAACGACCACGGTCAGCGGCATCGTGGCAGGGAGGAGCGGTGCGCCGGTCGTCGTGACCACGCGTTCCTGACCGCCGCGGCGCCGCTCCATGTACACCGGGACACCCTTGGGGAGGACGGAGTTCAGCACGATGTTCAGCTCCTGGAGGAACCCTCCGGAATTCCCCCTGAGGTCGATGATCAGCGCGCGCATCCCGCGATCCAACAGCCGGCTGATCGCCTCGCGGAACTCCGTACCGGTCCGCTCCGCGAACTGGGAGAGCCGGATGTATCCGATCGCCCCATCGAGGAGTTCCACCCGGAAGATCGAGGGAATGACGATGGGACCACGGGTGATCGTGAGCACAACAGGCGTCGACGTCCCGCCGCGCTGCAGCGTCAGCGTGACCGGGCTGCCCGTCACGCCGCGGATAAGACCCGAGACCTGGCTGACGTCCATCCCTTCAGTGGTCGCGCTGTCGATCCTCAAGATGCGGTCGAAGTCACGCACGCCGGCCTGCTCGGCGGGACTGCCCGGGATGACGGACGTGACGTAGATCCGCCCCTCGAGAGCGCGGATGATGAGGCCGGCCCCCGTGAAACCGGCCTGCCCCCGCTGGCGGCTGATGCGTTCACGGTTGGCCTCAGGGGTGAGGAAACCCACGTGCGAATCGTTGAAGGCCTCCGTCATCCCGCGGATCGCGGCATAGGAGAGCTGCGTGCCCGTGAGCTGTGCTCCGGCTGAGGCCGCGGCGGTGAACTGCGCGGCGAAGATCCTGCGGGCGTCGGCCTCGGAGAGTCCTGGCGGGATCGTCTCGAGCGCGATGGTCACCCCGGCCGCGCTGAGGGCCTTGCGCAGCGCGTCGGTCGCGGCATTGAGGACCTTCGTGGTGTCGACTTGGTCGACGTAGTTGCTCTGCAGAACGCGCAGCGCCTCGAGCGCCAGCCCGGGATCGGCGGCTCCGGCCGGGGAGTTCTGCGCCAGTGCGGCGGGAGCCAGTACGGCGAGCATGACAACGACCGCAGCGATGCGCTGCAGGCGCGTCCACCTGGTGTCGTTCATCGGCCTCTCCTCTTCTGCCGAGATACCTGCCTCTGTCCGATCATCCGCGCGTCACAGCGCGGGCCTGAATGGAAAGATACGCAAGATCCATGTATTGAAGCGGAACACCAGATCGAGCACCATCGCTCCGCCCATGACGACGAGGAAGCCGCCGCTCCCGAGCTCGATCGCCCGTCCGTGCCTGCGGATCCAGCCGAAGGCATCCACGGCGGTCGTGAGGAGGACGGCGGCGACGAGAAACGGGAGGCCGAGCCCAAGCGAATACGCGAACAGGAGGAGCGCTCCGCCCGACGCCCCGCGGACCGTCGCCGCGATCGTGAGGATGGCGGCGAGGACCGGCCCGACACAGGGGGTCCAGGCGAACCCGAACGCCATCCCGACGGGAATCGCACCGAACATCCCGCCCGGCCGCTGCTCGATGTGGAAGCGGTGCTCCCGCTGGAATCCCGGAACCTTGACGACCCCGAGCACCGACAGTCCCAGGAGGATGACGATCGTTCCGCCGATCCGGCCGAGCCAGATCCGGTTGTCCACGATGAACCCGCCCAGCACGCTGGCCGATGCGCCGAGCGCAGTGAAGACCGTCGAGAACCCGAGCACGAAGAGCGCGGTGGCGACGAGGACCTGGGCAAGATGACGGCGCCGCGCGGGGAGATCGATCTCGGCAAGGGACACTCCGGAGACAAAGGACAGATATCCCGGGATCAACGGCACGATGCACGGGGAGAGGAACCCGAGCACGCCCGCGGCAAACGCGAGCACGAGGTTCACATCATGCATCAGTACCAACCTCGCCTCAGCAAGCAGCCTCGTCCTGGCCCTTGCCTCTAGCCGGACAGAACGCTGGCCGGAGCGTCGCGTCCCGTCGTTCCAGACACTAGCATTCTATTGTAAAGGAAGTCGCGCGACCGACAAGCCCGCTCTTCTGTCTCCCTACCCATCCACCTGCGCGGCCAGTCACCCTCACATGGAATGCTCACGGCGATCTAATGCGGTCGTACCGCTGTCCGCGCCACGTCCTCTGTACTCACCGCTCCCGGATCGTCACCCGCGCCCCGGCGCGGAGGGCAAGCCGCCGCGCGGCGTCTCCCTCACGCACGGCGATCTCCACGGTCTCATCCGAACCTGAGACGATCATGAGGGTTCCCCGCGGAGCCTCGCCATACATGCCCCGCACCATTCCTCTGATCCGGCGGCGGCCGGACTGCACCTCGATGCGCCGCCCGAGGGGCGGGAGCAGATCGGCCGGGATGTTGGTCACGACGTTGCCGAAGGCATCGATGTAGAGGACCGTCCCGCGGAGCAGCCGACCGGCGCGGTCCCCGCGTCCGAGATCGAGATCTACGACGTCCGGGGCCGGGACTCCCAGCGCCGCGGGCGGCGTGCCGCGGGCCAGGAGCGCGGCGGCGGGCGCGAAGAGATCGCGGCCGTGAAAGGTGCCGGACCGGATGCCGCGGATGAGCGCGGCATCGGTGATGACGAAGGCCCCCGGCACACCGGCCTGCCGCGCCGCGGGCATGAGCAGGCCGTTATCGGGACCGACGAAGTACTGTCCGCCGGATTGCACGATCAGGGCTTGACGTCCGGTCCCCACCCCCGGATCGACGACGGCGAGGTGGATCGTGCCGGAGGGGGCCTGGGTCGCCGCGGCGCGGAGGAGATAGGCTCCCGTGCGGACATCATGACGTGGAACGTCGTGGGTGATCTCGATGAGGATGACGTCGGTGAGGGCGGCGAGGGCGAGCCGCATCTGCGCCGGGTACGGGCCGGCCGAGCCGAAGTCGGTGAGCAGCGTGAC
>DATDEG010000068.1:0-14927 GCA_036523465.1 bacterium | reverse complement strand
GGTCCTTGACCTCCCGCCAGAGGTCCCGTAGGCTGAGATCGGTCAGTGGTCGCACACTGGCCATGGGCGTATCTCCTCCTTGGCTTGGTCGCCTTAGGTTTGGGAGAGGGATACGCCCTCCTCATTGGGGACCCTGTTTTTACACAACCCACCGTACACTACCCCCCGGACACCAGAAAGTGCTAGCATCCGGTTGGCTGGGCAAAAGGGAAGCGGAGGAATCTGCTGATGCGAGGACAATGGCGTTGGCTTCTGGCCCTGGCGATTGGGATCGTCGCTGCCATCTGGCAGCGACGGAAGGTTCGCCCAAAGGGTGTGGAGACCACTGATCCGCGGATCGAAGACCAGAGAAGTAAGGATGTTAGCACGATGAGCAAAGCCGATCTATATCAAGAGGCGAAGCGGCTCGGCATCCCCGGTCGCTCCAAAATGGGCAGGGATGAACTCATCGAGGCGATGGCTCGCGTCCGCCGCTGACCGACACGACGATGCCTACCAAGCTCGATCATCCTCTGAAACGTGAACTCAAGGTGAAAGGCGAGGTCTACGTCCTGACCATCACACCTCAAGGTCTCAAACTCACCCGCAAGGGGCGGCGGAAAGGTCAGGAGCTGGCCTGGAGCGACCTCGTCAGCGGCCAGGCGGCCCTTGCCGTGGCGCTGAACGCGTCTCTCGAGAAGACTCGCCGATCCGGCTAGGTCTCAATCCCGGCGTCACTACCAGGCAACATTCCCGCGGTTAGGGGGGCTACGACGTCCAGCCCGGCGAGCCGGACGCCGTATCCCTCTGATCGCAATCAGACCGAAGGGCTACCGTCCGCCGAGGATCGCGTCCTTGGCGGCCTTGCTGACGCGGAAGCGGACAACGCGCTTGGCCGGGATGCGGATCGGCTGGCCGGTCTGGGGGTTGCGCCCCATCCGCGCCTTGCGGTTGACCAGCACCAGCTTGCCCAGCCCGGGAAGAGTGAATGAGTTCTTGGCCTCTTTGTACGCGAGGTTGGCCAGCTCGTCGAGGAACATGTTGGCCTGCTTCTTGCTGACGTCGAGTTTGCCGGCGAGGTAGTCGGCGGTCTTCGACTTCGTCATTGCCTTCGCCATCGGATCCCCCCTGAACAAGAAGTACGTACCGCCTTCGGAATACCGCGCCTGCCGCGGATTTCCTGCTGCAGGGACGCGAAAAGCCAGTCAGCGCAAGCGATTTCGTGTGCTACCATCGGAGCGTGGAGCTCTTCGATCGATCCAGCGAGGCGGCCCGGACCGCCTCGGCGCCCCTGGCCGCCCGGATGCGCCCTCGGACCCTCGATGAGTTCGTCGGCCAGGTGCATCTGGTCGGCCCGGATCGGGTCTTGCGCCGGGCCGTGGAGCGTGACGAGCTGAGCTCGCTCATCCTCTATGGGCCGCCGGGGACAGGAAAGACGTCACTGGCGCACATCATCGCCGCCGCGACGAGGTCGGACGTCGAGCGGGTGAACGCCGTGACCGCCGGCGTGGCCGACCTGAAGCAGGTCATCGCCCGGGCCACCGACCGCCAGCGGTTCCACGGCCGCCGCACCATCCTCCTCATCGACGAGATCCACCGGTTCAACAAGGCGCAGCAGGACGTGCTCCTCCCGCACGTGGAGCAGGGGACGCTCATCCTCATCGGGGCGACTACGGAGAATCCGTTCTTCGAGGTGAACTCCACCCTGGTTTCCCGCTCGCGCGTCTATCGCCTTGAACCGCTCACCGACGAGGATCTCGGGCGCCTCATCGAGCGCGCTCTCGTCGATGAGGAGCGGGGGCTGAGCCGGTTCCACCCGATCGTCGACGACGCGGCGATGGCGCACCTGCTGGCGATCAGCAGCGGAGACGCGCGCATCGCGCTCAATACGCTCGAGCTCGCGGTGCTCGGCGCGCCGGAGGAGCAGGGCCGCCGGCACGTCACGCTCCGCACCCTCGAGGATGTCGCCCAGCGCCGTGCCCTGGCCTACGACCGGGAGGGCGACGCGCACTACGATCACATCTCGGCGTTTATCAAGAGCATGCGGGGATCGGATCCCGACGCGGCCGTGTACTGGCTGGCGCGCATGCTCGAGGCCGGGGAGGACGCCCGCTACATCGCGCGGCGGATGGTCGTGCACGCCGCTGAGGATGTCGGACTGGCCGACCCGATGGCGCTGGTCGTGGCGGTCGCGGCGGCGCACGCGGTGGAGTTCGTTGGATTGCCGGAGGCGCGCATCCCGATGACGGAGGCGGTTGTCTACATCGCCACCGCGCCGAAGAGCAACGCGGTCGTGACAGCCATCGGAGAGGCGGCGGCGGATGTGGCCGGCCGGCGGGCCGATCCGGTTCCGCTTCACCTCCGCGACAGCAGTCATCCGCAGGCCGGACGGCAGTTAGGATACGGGAAGGGCTACAAGTACGCGCATGACTACCCCGGGGGATTCGTCCCCCAGCAGTACGTGCCGGAGAGTGTGAAAGGACGCATCTACTACCGGCCGACCGACCACGGACGCGAAGCTGAGATCGGCCGGCGGCTGCGCGAGTGGTGGAAGGGCGTCAAACGCTACACTCCTGAGTAGCCCGTGTATCCAACGGTGCGCGCGGGTCGTGCGGGTAGCCTCGCGCACTGAACGCTGGTATCATAGCGAAAGCCATGGCAAAGTGGGCCGTCGCGATGAGCGGCGGCGTGGACAGTTCAGTTGCGGCCGCGCTTCTGGCCCAGGACGGGCACGAGGTTGTCGGGCTCACGATGAACCTCTGGCCCGAATGGCTGCCGGAACCGGATGACGCGTTCAAGGCCTGCTGCGGCGTGTCTGCGATCGCGGACGCCCGGGCCGTGGCCCGGCAGCTCGGCATCCGCCACTACGTCCTCAACATGCGCGAGGAGTTCGAGCAGGCGGTGATCGGGTACTTCGTGGACGAGTACGCCCGCGGCCGCACCCCCAACCCCTGCGTTGCCTGCAACCAGTCCATCAAGTTCTCGCTGCTGCTCGCGAAGATGACGGCCCTGGGGCTCGACGGGATCGCCACCGGCCACTACGCGCGCGTTGCCGGTGACCCGCTAACCGGTCGCCATCTCCTTCTCCGAGGACGCGACCCGGTGAAGGATCAATCCTACGTGCTCTTCGGTCTCACGCAGGACCAGCTCGCTCAGTTGAGGCTGCCGGTCGGCGAGTTTACCAAGGAGGAGGTCCGCGCGCTCGCGCGGGAGTTCGCGCTTCCGGTCGCCGGCAAGCCCGACAGCCAGGAGATCTGTTTCGTCCCCCGGGGCAGTTACGCCGATGTCGTCGCCCGGTTTCGCCCGGAGGCTCTGCGGCCTGGACCGATCGTGGACACCTCGGGACGCCGGCTCGGCACGCATCAGGGGATCGCGCGCTACACCGTCGGCCAGCGCCGTGGGCTGGGTCTCGCCGCGGGCGCCCCTGTCTATGTCGTCGCGATCGATCCGGAACACAACTCCATCGTCGTGGGCGACGAAGCAGACCTGCTGTGCCGCGCGCTCCTGGCCGACGGGATGAACTGGATCGCCGGAAGGCCGTCGGCACCGGCGCGCGTCACCGCGCGCGTCCGACACGCGGCGCGAGACGTGCCGGCGACGGTGCGGCCCGAGGCGGGGCCGGACCGCGCCGTCATCACCTTCGACGAACCGCAGCGCGCCGCCGCTGCCGGACAGGCGGTCGCACTGTACGACGGCGAGCGTGTCCTGGGCGGCGGAGTGATCACCACCCTCCACCGAGACGCCGCCCAGCCAGCCCTGTCCTGACGCATGTTGCGGGCGGTCGGGAGGGTCGCCGCAGGCCCCCTCCGGACAATCGGATCTCGTCGTGAACACCGGATGAGTTCCCACGACGCGCTCCCTCGCTCGTTGCTTCTCGCCCTTGTCCTCGTCACGGCGATTGCCGGCCCGGCCACTCCTGCCGGCGCGCAAACGGATGCGACGGCGGCGGTCGTCCGCGAGGCGCACGCGTTCATCGTCGAGTACGCGTTGCGCGCTGTCGATCCGACCATTCTCCTCCAGCGGGCCATCACCGTGGCCCAACAGGTCGCCGCGGCTTCCGATGCGCCGCCTGTTTTGACCGGACGCACCACCAACGACGTTGCGGCGGCTGCGGACTACGTCGCCTCCGTCCTCCGACCCCTCGCCTCCACGCAGCAGGAAGCCGGTATGGCCGCCGTGTTGCGCGCCATGATCCGCGAGTTGGGGGATCCCTTCGCGGCCGTCTTCATCCCGTCCGACTTCCGGCGCTTTCAGGAGGAGTTGCGCGGGGAGCACGGAGGCATCGGGGTGCAAGTAGACACCGGTCCGGCCGGGGCAATCGTCATCAGCGACGTCACTCCCTCCGGGCCGGCCGATCGTGCGGGTTTGGTTCCAGGTGACGCGGTCGAGGAGATCGATGGCCGGAGCACGTTCCTCCTGACCCCGGACGAGGTCCTTCGTCTCCTGCATGCCGCCCCCGGAACGACGGTCTCCCTGTCCGTCCGCCAGCGCGCTGCCGTCCGCCGGCTTACGCTCACCCGCGCGGTCATCCGCGAGAGTGCCACGCGCGCCCGGATCGTCGAGTCCCGCATCGGCTATCTCCGCCTGCTGGAGTTCTCGCGCCAGTCGGCGCGAGACCTGAGCCGCGCCATGATGATGCTGCGGGCCGGCGGGGTGCAGGGGCTCGTCTTGGACGTCCGGGCCAACGGAGGCGGGCTCGTCGACGAGGCGGTCGACATCGCCAGCCTCTTTCTGGCCGATGGTCCGGTGGCGTTCGAGGAGCGCCGTGACGAAACGGAAGTCCTCGCCGTGAGACCGGCTGACCGCTTCCAGGGAGTTGTCGTGGTTCTCGCCGATCGAGGGAGCGCGAGCGCCTCCGAGATCGTGGCCGGCGCGCTGCAGGATGAGGGCGTCCCCATCGTGGGCGTGCCGACGTATGGGAAGACGACGGTACAGAGCATCTCCATCCCGGCGCTGCCGGGTGATTGGGGACTCCGGGTGACCACGGCCCGCTACCTCACGCGAGCCCGGCGCAACATCGACGGGACCGGGCTGACTCCGACGCTCCGCGTGGCCATGGACCCACGGCTCATCCAATCCTCTGGGGACGTCCAGTACGGCGAGGCTCTGGCACTGGCGAGGACGCGGCTCGCCGCGCGCGCGAACCCATGACCGTGCGCGGTCCGATCGGCGAAGATTCGGATGCTCTACGGGTCGGTGCCACCGCGATCGTCCGGCGTCTGCGAGACGCGGGGTTTGAAGCGTACTGGGTCGGAGGCTGCGTGCGTGACATCGAGATGGGACGGACCCCGCATGACTACGACATCGTGACCAGCGCCAGGCCCGAGCAAGTCACGGTTCTGTTTTCGGACGCCCTGCAGGTCGGCGCCCGGTTCGGCGTGGTCGTCGTTCCCGTGGCGGCCCAGCAATACGAGGTGGCGACGTTTCGGACCGAAGGGCCATACCTCGACGGCCGCCGGCCGAGCATGGTCACCTTCGTCGACGCCGCCACCGACGTCCGGCGACGTGACTTCACCATCAACGGGTTGCTCTACGACCCCCTCGAGGACCGCACGTACGACTTCGTCGGCGGGCGTGCCGACATCGCCGCGCGCATCGCGCGGACGATCGGTGATCCCGAGGAGCGCTTCGCCGAAGACCGCCTGCGCATGCTGCGCGCCGTCCGGCTGGCCACGGAGCTCGGGTTCGAGATCGAGCCGGAGACGTTCCGCGCCATTTGCGGCAACGCGCCGGCGATCACGTCAGTGAGCGCCGAGCGGATCCGCGATGAGCTCCTCCGCCTGCTCGTCAGTCCGGGACGGGGAGAGGGCGTCCGGAGGCTCGAGGCCTCGGGGCTGCTCGCGGCGATCCTGCCCGAAGTCGAGGCCATGGTTGGGATCCAGCAGCCGCCGGAATTCCATCCTGAAGGCGACGTCTTCGTGCATACCGTCCTCACGCTCGAGCATCTGCGCGACCCGCATCCGGTCCTGGCGCTCGGAACGCTGCTCCATGACGTCGGAAAGCCGTCGACTCAGACACGCACCGATCGGATCCGATTCCACGGCCACGATGAGGCGGGGGCGGTGCTGGCTGAGGCGATCTGCCGGCGCCTGCGGCTCTCCGCGGCGGACACGGCGCGCGTCACCGCCCTCGTCCGCGAGCATCTGCGTGTCAAAGACCTCCCGAAGATGCGCCCGGCGAAAGCGAAGCGATTTCTCCTCCGCGCCGACGCCAACGATCATCTGGAGTTGCACCGGGCCGACTGTCTGGCCAGCCACGGGCACCTCGACGTCTACGAGTGGGCCGTCGCGGCACGGGCGGCCTTGCTTGGGGAGCATCCGCGGCCCGCCCCGCTGCTCACCGGCGACGATCTCATCTCTCTCGGATATCTCCCGGGGCCGCGGTTCAAGGACATCCTCGACGCCGTCTGGGACGCGCAGCTCGAAGGCGCGGTCCGGACGGCCGACGACGCCCGGGCGTTCGTGCGCGACCGGTTTCCGCTTCAGCAGGGGGCCTCCGGTGGCCGCGGAATCTGAGGGCGGGGTGATACGCCGTGACTGAGCTCCAAATCGTCTATCTCTTCCTCGGATTGCTCGCGCTGTTCATGATCATCGGCGCCCTTATTCCACGGTACCTGCCGGGCCTGATGCGGAAGCTTGACTCCACCGTCCTGAAGGAAAATAAGGGAGGGGATAGCCGCCATTGAGCGAGAGGGGCGGGATGGAGAGACCATGGGCACAGGATTGGTAGCCAGCGCTTCCAGCACTATCGGCGCGCCACGCGATAGAGTCTGGCACGCGCTGGTCACGCCCGAGAAGATCGAGCGCTACATGTTCGGCGCCAAGGTCGCCTCGGAGTGGCGCGAAGGAAGCCGGATCACCTGGAGTGGGGAGTGGCAGGGACGAGCCTATGAGGACAAGGGCGTGATCCTTCGGTTCGAGCCTCCCCGCGTCCTGCAGTACACGCACTTTAGCCCGCTGTCTGGGCTACAGGACACGCCGGAGAATCACCATACCGTGACGATCGAACTGTCGGATGAGGACGGACGGACCCGAGTCTCGCTGGTTCAGGACAACAACGCCACCGAACAGGCGCGGGAACACTCGGAGAAGAACTGGGCGGTGATGCTCGACGGGTTGAAGAAGCTCCTGGAGCGCTGACGCGCGCCGGCTGAGACGAAGCTCTCCGGTAGGTATCTCTAGTCCGGATCCTCCCCCTTCACCGCTGCTTTCACGACGACGTCCTCTTTCCCGGCCTTCTCGCCGTTCCGGATCGTCCACTGCGCGTCGAGAGTGCGCAGGCGCGTGACGATCCCGCCGTACTCGAGCTCGGACATCGGGAGCATCGCGGGCTCGAAGAAGCCTTGGCGGCGCATATCCATGGCTTTGAGCGCGATGCGGTGGCGGACCTCATTCCAGAATGGGTCGGCGAACAAGTCCACCGGCCCGGTGAGCCGGCCCTCGTGCATGGAGAAGCCCAGCGCGGAGATCATGGGGACGCAGAAGAACGTCGACGCCGTAGTGTTCATCGGCACGGGCATGAGCGGGAGGTTGTGGCTGCCGCGCGTGTCGCCGCCGACGAACGGCCCGAGGGCAAACGGAGGCCCGAACTCCTCGGTCGCGGGGAAGATCTTCTGCGTGCGGACCACCGCGGGCGGATCGTCCTTGCCGACGTAGCGGCCGGCAATGTTGCGCAGGCGCGTGGTTCCGACCGCCGCGGCCTGCTCGCCCGGAAACTTTCGGGACCAGATGGCCTCGATGGCGTACCGGTTCGTGTCGCGCAGCAACGCGGCGATGTCATAGAGGCGCGCGGGCGCGTCGAGCACGATCACCCGGTCGCCTTCCGTATGGTCCATGTCCATGATATGGAAGGTGAAGCCGTCGTGCAGTCCCTCGGACAGCATCAGCCCGGGGGAGTACATCGGATCGGCGAAGGCTAGGTAGAGAGGGAGATTGAACGCGCCCGGGCCGCACTTGTCGCCGAGGAGAATCATGAGCGCTTCGCTGGGCCGTTCTTCGCAGTCGATCTCCGCGCTGCCCGGACCGAGCCCGCGCACGTTGCCTGAGAACGCCTCCTTCAAAAGGTCCTGACCGGCGCCGTACAGCCCCTGCGCTTTCGCCCGGTCGGTTGCGGCGAGGAACGCCTCCCAGGCCAGCTGGTGGATCTCGTGATTGTCGGTCCCGCGCGTGTGCGTCATCAAGATGGCGATGTCGTCGCCGGTATGGCCGATGTAGGCGTCGATGAGGAGTTTCCCGCGTTCCCGGAGCACCAGGTTTCGCACGGCATCCATCGTCTCGGCGCTGGGTTGCGTATGCCCGCCGATCGCACCGATGTCCGCCTTGATGACGCTGACCGTAACCCGCATACGTGCCCGCCTCCTTTGGGTACTCCTGTACTCTATCTGTGCCACGCCGGAGGTATTCCTAGCACTTCTTACGCGTCTAGAGGAAAACCTGCAAAATGGGTCGAACAGGGGTCCGAACGACCGCGGAACGGCGGTCCGGCTCGCTGGGGTCGCGCCGTTCACTCGACGCATCGGCGGGATTGAGTGGCACGGCTGCGGATCCTCGGGGTCCGTGTCGAACGCCATGCGGGGCGCGTTGCGGTGGCGGTGATCCTCGGACACGACGGCGAGGTGGCCACGGGGAAGGTCGACCGGACGGCCGCCGCGGCTGAGGCACCGCGGGTGGCAGCAGAGGCGGCTCTGGAAGCTCTGCGCCAGATCGCACCTGCCCGCACGCGTTGGGCATTGGGGACCACGGCGGTGAGCGCGGTCACTGCCGGGCAGGCGGTGACCGTCGACGTCCTATTGGAAACGGAGGACCGCGAAGAGCATCTGATCGGCAGCGCCCTCAGTCCCTCGGCTCCGCTGGAAGAGGCTGCCGCCCGGGCAGTCGTCGACGCGGTCGACCGGAGGCTGGGCTGGTTGATTCGGACTTAACGTCGGACCGTGGTCCCCACGGATCCGCTGTGTGGATTCGCGGGGTGGATCGCAGCAACTAACGGAGAAGAGATTCGTGCCCGAACCGAGCCGGATCGTCGCACTCGTCAACCAGAAGGGCGGATGCGCGAAGACCACGACGGCCGTCAACCTCGCCGCCTGCCTTGCGGCGAGCGGCCGCAAGACCCTCCTCATCGATATGGATCCCCAGGCCAACGCCACCGTCAGCCTGGGCGTGGACCCGGGTGGGCTCTCCCGGACGATCTATCACGTCCTCGTCGAAGGCGAGCGTGAGGACGGGACCGGCCTGCTCGACATCATCGTCCCGACGACCGTCCCCGATCTCCTCCTGGCGCCGGCGTCGATCGATCTCGCCGCAGCCGAGCTGGAGCTGGCGGCGCGGATCGGCCGGGAGAATGCGCTAAGAAAGCGCATGGGGCCCGTGCTCGACCAGTACGCCTACATCGTCGTGGACACGCCGCCGAGCCTCGGGCTACTGACCTTGAACTCGCTGGTCGCCGCAGAGGGCATCATCATCCCGATCCAGACGCACTACTACGCCCTGCTCGGGATGCGCCAGTTGCTGCGCACGCTGAAGATGGTGCGGGAAGAGGTCGGGCATGACGTCGAGATCCTCGGCGTCCTGCCCACCATGTATGACTCCCGGACGAACATCAGCAAAGAGATCGTCCAGGGGATCAAGGACTTCTTCGGGGACAAGGTCTACCGGACGACGATTCATTTCAACATCAAGCTCGTGGAGTCGTCCATGGTCGGCGTGCCGCTGTTCATCCACAATCCCAGCTCGCGTGGCGCGCAGGAATATATGGAGCTGGCTCGGGAGGTCATGGCGCATGAAGAGAGAACGCGAGGAGCTGCGGCGCGGCATTAGGTCGTTCATCCAGGACGCCGGCGTCGAGCTTGCCGAATTCACCGGCGCGCCTGCACCGAAGCCCGAGGAGCCGTCTCCGCGATCGCCGTCCCGGCCGGACGGGCAGGCGACGCGGCCTTCGAACAGGCTGGACCAGCCCATCGCGCCGATCAAGCCGGCGACCCCCGGTGATCACGTCGACCCGCCGATCCTCCGGCTCGTCCGTGACGTCACTCCGGAGACGAGCGGCCAACCGGCGCTCGAAGAGATGACGATCCACCTGCCCAAGAAGGGCGTCTGCGCAGCGTACTTCACGAACAAGCGGTGCTGGGAACTGCCGGACGCGTACTGCAATCACGCCCTCCACATCTGCCGGCTGCGCGAGTGCCCGGTGTACGACCTCCATCGCGAGGAGATGGAGCGGCGGTTCGCCGCGCGGTTCAAGCACCTCTGGTAGCCGCCCGGCCGTTCCCGGCCGGCGCCTTCAGAACTGTCCAAGCGGCAGGCTGAGCAGCTCCCGCAAGTCCGTGATCCATGCCCACGGGCGGACGCCGCGCTCTCGCGAGACTTCTTCGCGCGGGCCAAACCCGATGAACCGCGCCCCTGCTGCCTCCGCGGCGAGGCCGTCGATCCACGCATCCCCGATGACGTAAGCCTGCGCGATGCTGGGGAGATGGGCCAGGATGTAGCGGATGCCCCCGGGCGAGGGCTTGAGCGCGGGGACGTCCGTGCGCGTCGCGATGCAATCGAAGAAGGCGTCGAACGCGAATTCCTCGAGCTTCGGCAGCACGGCATCGCGCGCGTTGTTGGTCAGGACGGCCAGACGGTACCCGCGGGCGTGCAGCGTGCGCAGGACCTCGCCGGCGTGCTCGACCGGCTTCGCCTCGCGGATCCCCGCTGCCTCCGCCGCCGTGATGACCTCCCACATCATCCGGGCCAGGTTCGGATCGCCCGATTCGCCCAGCGCGGCGAGATGAGGAATGGGTTCGCGGATCAACGTCTCGCGCGCGCCGGGGGCGCGTCCCGCCGCCTCGAGGAGATCGATGAGCCGGTGTCGGGTGCCGGTGAAGTCGATGGTTGAATGCAGTAGCGTGTTGTCCAGGTCAAAGATGAGGGCGATCTCACGCGCCAGGCGCATGCCGCAGAGGGATTCGTCTCCTGCCTCGGAAACTCATTGTGTGCCGATGGTTGCCGAAGGGACGAAGGCTCCGGACTTCACGCTGCCCGATGATACGGGGAAACCCGTCCGCCTCTCAGATTTCCGCGGCCGCAAGGTCGTGCTGTGGTTCTATGTGCGGGACGACACTCCGGGGTGAATCGCCGAAGCCTCCGCGTTCCGTGACGACTACGCGGCATATGAGAACCTCAACGTGGCGATCCTCGGCGTCAGCCCCGACACCGTGGAAGCCCATGCCAAGTGGAAGCGGAAACTCGAGATCCCGCACCCCCTCCTCTCCGATACCGAGCACCGTGCGGCCGAAGCGTATGGTGTCTGGGTGGAGAAGACGACTATGGGGCGCACGCACATGGGCGTGGTCCGGACCACCTTCCTCATCGATGAGAAAGGCACTGTGGTCAAGGTATTCCCGAAAGTGAAGGTCCAGGGGCACAGCGCTGAAGTCCTGGAGGCATTGAAGGGCGTCTAGCGCGGGGCCGGAGGGCGGAGCCTCTCCCCGGACTGGTCACTAACAGGGTCAGAATTTCATCCCTGCGCGCGCGATGCCTTGGATGAAGTAGCGCTGCAGGATGAAGAAGAGCAGGAGCACCGGCGCGGCGGAGAACGTGGCCGCCGCCATCAACAGCCTCGGCTGGGTTCCCCACTCGCTGCTGAAGGACAGCAGGCCGACCATGATCGGCCGCATTTCCGGCGTGTTCGTCACGATGAGCGGCCAGGTGAGCGCGTTCCATGAGCCGAGGAACGTGAGCAGGGCGACGGTGATGAAGACGGGGACGCTTAGGGGGATGACGACGCGCCGCAGGAAGGTCAGGTGGGACGCACCGTCAATCGTCGCCGCGTCCTGCAGCTCCTGGGGGATGGTGGCGAAGAACTGCCGCATGAAGAAGATGCCGAAGACGCTCGCCAGCCAGGGCACGATGAGCGCGTAGTAGGTGTTCAGCCACCCCAGCCGGGTGATCGTGATGTAGTTCGGCACCAGCTGGACCTCGCCGGGCACCATCAGCGTGCCCAGGAACAGCGTGAAGACCACTTCGCGGCCCCAGAATCGCATCCGGGCAAACGCGTATCCGGCCAGGGCGGAGGTCGCCAACACCCCGCCGGTTTCCAGCGCGGCGATGAACAGCGAGTTAGCGAAATAGCGTGCAAACGGCGCGTGGGTCCAGGCCTCGCGGTAATTCTCCCAGGCCAGCCGGGACGGGATCCACGTGAACGGATCGGTGAAGACCTCGTGGAGCGGCTTCAACGAGGTGACCACCATCAGATAATACGGAAGCAGAATGATCAGACTGCTGATGATGAGCACGCAATGGATGAGCAGGGTCCGCACGCGCGGGGGACGCCGGTCCATCCGACCAGCCTTCACTGTGCGCCCGCCGCGCGGCTACACGTCATAGTGCACTCGTCCCGCGGCGACTCTGCGCTGGAGCAGGGTGATGAGGAGAATGATCGCAAATAGCGCGTAGGCCTGCGCTGAGGCGTACCCCATCCGAAAGTATTGGAATCCCTGCTGGTAGATCGAGTACACGATGGTCAAAGTCCGGTCGAGCGGGCCGCCGCCCGTGAGGAACAGAGGGAGGGCGAAAACCTTGAAGGCGGCGATCATGCTGATGACGAGGAGGAAGTACGTGGTCGGCGAGAGCAGCGGGAGGGTGACGTGTCGGAAGAGCTGCCAGCCCGTCGCGCCGTCGATCTGCGCCGCCTCATAGTAGTCGGCGCTGATGTTCTGCAGGCCGGCGAGGAAGATGACGACGTCACGCCCGAGCCCGGCCCACACTCCCACGGCGATGATCGCCGGCATCGCCTGGCTCGGCGAAAGCAGCCACTGCTGCGGGGGAATGCCGACCCGGTCGAGGAGGTAGTTGAGCAGGCCGAAGCGGTCCGGATGGTACAGCCATCCCCAGACCATCGCGCCGGCGGCCAGCGGGGTGACATAGGGGATGAAGAACGCCGTGCGGTACCAGGACAGCCCGGTCAGCCGCCGGTTGAGGAGAGCCGCGAAGAACAGGGCCAGGGGGAGGGCCACGGCGACCGAGGCGACGGCATAGTAGGTCGTGTTGCCCAGCGCGGTGAGGAACTTGGAGTCGCCGAGAAGACGGACGTAGTTCTCCGCGCCGACGAACGGGCGCACAGGATCGATCATGTTCCAGCGGAGCAGGCTGACGAAGAACGCGTAGAAGATCGGGAAGAAGTGGAACACCGCAAGAACCACAGCCGCGGGCAGCAGGAAGAGCCACGCTTCGAGATTCTCGCGGAGGCGCCGGGCCGCGCGCGTGCGGTTCGGTGGCCCGGCGTGAGCCGCGGCCGATGCCCCCAGCACCACCGGTCGCTCGTCCCCCAGGGTGGTGGCCCGCGACTACTTCCGCTGCTGCAGCAGGCGATTCGCTTTCTGTGCCGCCGCGTCCAAGGCCTGCTGGGGACTCGCCTTTCCAAGGACCGCCTGCTCCACCGCGTCGGAGATGATGTCCCGGATTTCCTGCCACTCCGCCATCGAGGGCTCCGTCTTGGCGAACTCCAATGAGTCGAGTCCGGCTTTGTGCTCCGGGTTGTCGCGCAGGTAGACGCGCATCAACGTGGAGTCCCGGGCCGACCGCCGCACCGGCATGTAGTAGGTCCGCAGCGACCAGCGGGTCGTCCCGTTCGTGCTGGTGAGGAACTTGATGTACTTCCAGGCCGCCGCCTGCTGCTCCGGACCGGATCGCGCCATGATCGCCACATCGGTCCCGGACAGGATCGTCGCCTTCGTCTTCCTATATGGCAGGGCGGCCAAGCCGACCTGGAACTTTCCGCCGACCGCCGCCTTCGCGAACGAGAGGCCGGGGTTCGTGGCGATGTACATCGCCACCTTGCCGGCGCCGAAGTCGGCGTCGGCGAAGCCCGGGAGGACGTAGGCGACCTTGTGTTTCTGAACGAGGTCGACGAGCCACTGCAGGGCCTCGACGCCGGCCGGGCTGTTGAACGCCACCTCGCGCTCCGTGCGCAGAAACGCTCCACCGTTGGCCAGGAGCATCGTCGTGAGGTAATCGACGTTCGGCCGCACGACGAAACCGTAGCGGACGATCCGCCCGCCTTCCTCCTTGGTCAGCGCCCGCGCCGCGGACACGAACTCGTCCCACGTCTGCGGGACTTTCAGGTTCTGCTCCTTGAGCAGGTCCGCATTGTAGAAGAGAAGATAGAGACTCTTGTTGAACGGCATCGTCCACATCCTGCCGCCGAAGGTATTCGACTGGCGGAGGATCGGGAAGATGTCGTTCAGATCGTCGTCGCTCAGCCCGTCTGCTCCGCTGAAGAACCGGGAGACCGGCACGAGAGCATTTGCGCGCATGAGCTGGTCCGTCCACGTCGGGAAGACCTGGCTGATCGTCGGCGGGTTTCCGGCGGCGACTGAGGCAATGAGCTTCTGGTTGAGCACGGTGTAGTTGCCCTGATACTGTGCGTTGACGACGATCCCGGGGTTGAGCTTGTTGAAATCTCCGGTCAGCTCGTCCAGGGCCGGAAGCAGCACGCCGCTCATCCCGTGCCAGAAGGTGATCGTCACCGGCCCGCCCGACGCCGCGGGTCCGGCAAGGAGGACCAGCAGCGCTGCGGCCGCGGCCACGGTTCGATAGAGATTTATCCCGCGCATCGCCATCGCTCGCCTCCTGGACGAGACCTCGCCGTGAAGTTCGTTGCTGCCGGACGCGCTCCTCGTCACGGCTTGGCGCGCAGACTTGCTACGAAGGTGTCTCATCCGTGCCTGTTCTCAGGCAGCCGGTACACGAAGGAGCGCCGCTCATACCGGGTGGTCTCCTCCGCTCGCCGCATCCCGATCTTCTCCGCGACCCGGCATGACGCGCCGTTCCCGGCGCGGATGAGGCTGACCAACCGGCGCAACCCGAGCGCATCCATCGCGTGATCGCGCACTGCCGTCGCCGCCTCCGTGGCTAACCCCTGATTCCAGTGATCACGGCGGATGTCGTAGCCGAGTTCGACTTCCGGGATCC
>DATDEG010000067.1:0-11649 GCA_036523465.1 bacterium | reverse complement strand
ACCTCCTGGTCCTCAACACATTCCTTGTTGAGAAGCGTTCGGCCAGCCGCGGGACACCACGAAGCGGCACCAGATGAATCGTCCGCAGGGCACTATCGGACTCCGTCATGTCGTCGCCGGCGTCCTCCTGCTCCTGCTTCTCTTGGAAGGTGTCCTTCGTCTGGTGCAGGCCGCAGTTGTCACGCCTCCGCAAATCCTCCCCGCAGACAACGTGGGGTGGCGGCCGAATCCAGCTTATCCGGAACACGACACCCGCGGCTGGCGTAACGCAGCCCCGCTGCGCGAGGCTGAGATCGTTATCCTCGGGGATTCTCAAACATATGGGTTCAATGTGGTCAGGAAGGACGCATGGCCACAGCAACTCTCTGTCATGCTTGACCGTTCCGTCTATCAGATGGCGGCCCCCGGGTACGGCCCGGCGCACTATGTGCCCCTTTTGGAAGAGGCGCTGGCACTCCGCCCGAAGGTTGTCATCGCGGCGTACTACTTCGGCAACGACATCTATGATTCGTACTCAATCGTGTATGGTGTGGATACCGTTCGGACCAACGGGGGAGTGCTGGATCTGTTTCTCTCGACGGACTCCCGGATTCGTGCCGCACTCGCCCGCGCCGAGATCCTTGATCCAAAGCTTCTCCGTCTCCAGTACCTCGCGTGCAATCAAGCTCCCGCGCCGGGGCTGGATGCTACGCAGATGATGCGTGGCAGCCTGACCCGCAGGGAACGCCTGCAGCCGCCCGGGGGTCAGGGTGCCCTTTGGCGCCGCCCCATCAGGTCCATCACCCGGCACTCCGCGATCGTGAAAGCCCTACGCTGGGGCCTCGCCCGTCTGGTTACGAATCACCGTCCCCCGCTGGAGGTCAAGGACTACGGGCCCCCGCTCTGCATCCACTACCACGATCATCAGCTGCGTACGGTCTTCGCCGCCGGCTATCGCCTGATTGCCCTAGATGATGCTGATCCTCGCATTCAAGAGGGTGAACGGATTAGTCTCGACGCGCTGCGCTACATGGCGGTGCGATGCCGGGGGATGGGGATCCATTTCCTTGTCGCGCTCATCCCCACGAAGGAGACTGCATTCCGTGCGCGCGTCGAGGGAACACTGAGGGAGCAGTTGGTCCTGCAGGACCTGTGGAAGGCTGAAGCTCGTGCGCGCGAACGGACCCTTACTTTCTTCGCGCATGCGGGCATCGGGACAGCGGACACACTCCCTGACCTCGCCGATGTCATTGCGTCCGGGGTCAATCCATACAGAGACGATGATGATGGCCATCCGATCACACCAGGTTATGAAGCCATTGCGCGAGCGGTCGCGCAGCGGCTGGCACCAGAAGGGGTTGGGCATCACTAGAACAAGGTCTTCTGCCTCTGGCGTACATAAGCCGGAGATCATGCTCTTTCCGGCTCGAAAATCCTCCTTTTGACTGATTGTCAGACGTCCGAACCTGCCCTAGCTTTAGAAAAGCCAAGTGATTTGATAGGCTAAGTTGTCTGTTCCCTGGTTTCCGGGGGCCTACGGTTGCTCTCTAGCAAGGCGAAGTATGGGCTTCGAGCTATGGTCACCCTGGCACGGGCGCGGGGCGACGGCCCGCTGCTCGTGGCCGATATTGCGGCGCGGGACGGCATTCCGCCGAAGTTTCTCGGCCTCATCCTCCTCGACCTTAAGAAGCAGGGTCTGGTTCAGAGCAAGAAGGGACGAGGCGGCGGTTACGCCCTGAGCCGTCCCCCGGACCAAGTCTCCGTGAGCCAGATCGTCAGGATTCTGGACGGGCCACTTGCCTTGACGCCCTGCGTCAGCCAGACGGCCTACGTGCGTTGCGAGGAATGCTTGGACGAGGCAACGTGCGGCGTCCGATTCGTCCTGCGGGAAGTACGGGATGCCACGGCTCTGATCATGGACCGGACCACGTTGGGTCAACTGGCGGTACGGGTCGCGCGTGCCGAGCGCAGGCAGGGCAGTCCGGCGAAGCGCAGGGGCTATCGGACGACCGGAGGTCTTCAGGCGGACAAGTCGTCGTGAGGGCGTCCGCGATCGTGTGGTTGTTGATCGCTTCTTGCGCGGCGCTCCTGAGCCTCGGCGCCCCCGCGTGGACTCAGGAAGTCACATTGCTCAATGTCTCCTACGATCCAACGCGGGAACTCTACCAGGAATTCAACGCCGCGTTTGCCAGGCATTGGAAGCAGAAGACCGGTCAGACGATTGCGGTGCGCATGTCGCACGGGGGTTCTGCCGCCCAGGCCAGAGCCGTGATCGATGGTCTCGAAGCGGATGTGGTCACCCTGGCCCTCGCCTTCGACATCGACGCGCTGGCCGCTCAAGCCGACCTGCTCCCAAGGAACTGGCAGTCCCGCCTGGCCTTCAATAGCTCTCCGTACACCTCGACCATCGTCTTCGTCGTGCGGAAGGGGAATCCAAAGAACATCAAGGATTGGAGCGATCTGGTCCGGCCGGGCGTCTCGGTCATTCCCGCGAACCCCAAGACCTCGGGCGCCGCGCGGTGGTCCTATCTGGCGGCCTGGGGATTCGCGCTGCGGCGAAACGCGAACAGCGAGACGGCGGCCAGAGACTTCGTTGCCCGCCTCTACCGGAACGCCCCCGTCCTCGACTCCGGCGCCCGCGGCGCCACGACCACGTTTGCCCAACGCGGGATCGGTGATGTGCTGCTGGCGTGGGAGAACGAGGCGCTGCTCGTGATTAGAGAACTCGGCCCGGAGAAGTTCGAGATCGTCACCCCGTCGATCAGCATCCTCGCTGAGCCCCCCGTGACTCTGGTGGACAAGGTCGTCAACCGGCGGGGGACCAGGACGGCGGCGCAGGCCTACCTCGAGTACCTCTACTCCGCTGAAGGGCAAGATCTGGCCGGCAAGCATTACTATCGCCCCCGGCTGGAGCCGGCACGATCCAGATATGCCGCCCAATTCCAGAGGATCTCTCTCTTGACGATCCGCGACTTCGGCGGGTGGCCCAAGGCGCACGCGAAGCATTTCGCCGACGGCGCGCTCTTCGATCAGATCTACCAGACGCGATGAGCAGCATGGCGGCGGCGATCCCCGTGCGGAAGAGGGTCTTGCCCGGGTTCGGCCTGACCGTGGGGCTCACCGTCACGTACCTGGGCCTTATCGTTCTCATCCCGCTTTCCGTGCTGTTCGCCAAAACGGCGTCCCTGAGTTGGTCCGAGATGTGGTCCGCGATCAGCGCGCCCCGGGCCGTCGCCGCCTACCGGTTGAGCTTCGGGGCAGCCTTGACGGCGGCGGCCGTCAATGTCTCCTTCGGCCTTCTCGTCGCCTGGGTCCTGACCCGGTACGACTTCCCGGGAAAGCGGGTGGTCGACGCGATGGTCGATCTCCCGTTTGCGCTGCCGACCGCCGTTGCCGGCATTACCCTGACCGCGCTCTACTCGGAGTACGGATGGATCGGCCGTCTCCTCGCGCTCGCCGGCGTCAAGGTTGCGTTTACGCCGCTTGGGATCGTGGTCGCGTTAGTCTTCGTTGGACTACCATTCGTCATCCGCGCGGTCCAACCGGTCCTCGAAGATCTCGAACGCGAGGCCGAAGAGGCGGCGTCCAGCCTCGGAGCCAGCCGCTGGCAGACGTTCCGCCGCGTTCTGCTGCCGGCGGTGAGGCCGGCGTTGCTCACCGGAGGGACGCTGGCCTTCGCGCGCGGCGTCGGCGAGTACGGCTCGGTGGTCTTCATCTCGGGCAACATGCCGCTGCGGACGGAGATCGCGCCGCTGCTCATCGTCATCAAGCTCGAGCAGTACAACTATGCGGAAGCCGCGGCGATCGGCGCTGTGATGCTCGTCCTCTCGTTTGCACTTCTGCTCTCCACCAATCTCCTTCAGTTCATCAGCCGGCGGTCCACCTCCCCCGGCGAGGGCGGTCGATGAAAGAGATGAGGGCGCTGGCGATCGGCTCTGTAGCGCGCCCCATGCGGCTCGGGGAAAAGGCCGGTGTCCGGGTTGCGCTCACGGCGGCGGCGATCGGGTTCCTGATGCTGTTCCTATTCCTCCCGCTGCTGGCCGTCTTCGGGCAGGCGTTCCAGAAGGGGTGGGCAGCCTACGCGGCAGCCCTCAGGGAGCCGGATGCCCGGGCCGCCATGCAGCTCACCCTGCTCGTCACCGGAATCGTTGTTCCGATGAATACGATCTTCGGCCTGGCCGCGGCGTGGGCGATCTCTCGATTCACCTTTCGCGGGAAATCGGCTCTAAGCGTCCTGATCGCCCTTCCCCTCGCCGTCTCGCCGGTGATCGCCGGCCTGATCTTCGTGTTGCTCTTCGGCCAGCGGGGTGTGCTTGGTCCGTTCCTTGCCGCCCACGACGTCCGCATCATCTTCGCCGTTCCCGGTATCGTGCTCGCGACGCTGTTCGTGACGTTCCCGCTAGTGGCACGCGAAGTGATCCCCATCATGGAAGCGCAGGGGAAGGAGCAGGAAGAAGCCGCGGTGGTGCTCGGTGCGTCCGGCTGGCAGACCTTCCTTCGGGTCACGCTGCCGGGTATCCGGTGGGGGCTGCTCTACGGGATCGTGCTCTGCGCCGCGCGGGCCATGGGCGAGTTCGGTGCTGTTTCAGTCGTCTCCGGACACATCCGGGGTTTGACGAATACCGTCCCCCTGTACGTCGAGATCGTGTACAACGAGTACAACTTCGCGGGGGCGTTCGCCGTCGCCTCGACACTCATGGTTGTGGCGCTTCTGACGATCGTGCTCAAAACGATCGTGGAATGGCGGGGGCGGATCGAGCGAACACGAGGAAGCGAGGCCGGCACGGGATGAGCATTCACATCCTCAACGTCAGCAAAGCGTTCGGGTCCGTCCAGGTGCTTGACGATGTCAGCCTGGTGATCCCACCGGGCGAACTGGTCGCGCTCCTGGGCCCCTCCGGTTCGGGGAAGACGACGCTGCTGCGTATCGTGGCCGGATTGGAAGTAGCCGACCGCGGCCAGATCATGCTTGAAGGTGAGGAGCAGACGGCAGAAGCCAACGGTAAGCGGAGTGTGGGGTTTGTCTTCCAACACTACGCGCTCTTCCGCCACATGTCCGTGCTGGAGAACGTCGCCTTCGGGCTCCGCGTTCGTCCCCGCCGGCTCCGCCCACCGGAAGGCGAGATCCGGCGGAAGGTGCGTGACCTCCTAAGCCTCGTTCAGATGGACGGGCTCGCCGACCGGCTGCCCGATCAGCTTTCCGGAGGGCAGCGGCAGCGGGTAGCGCTCGCCCGTGCCCTGGCCGTCGAACCCAAGGTGCTCCTCCTCGACGAGCCGTTCGGGTCGCTGGACGCCCGCGTTCGGAAGGAGCTGCGCCGCTGGCTCCGGCGCCTGCACGACGAGCTGCACATCACGAGCCTGTTCGTCACGCACGATCAGGATGAGGCGCTCGAGGTCGCAGATCGCGTCGCGGTGATCCATGAGGGGCGCGTCCAGCAGGTCGGGACCCCGGCGGATGTCTACCATCACCCCGCCAACTCCTTTGTCTATCGCTTCCTTGGAGACGTGAATCTCTTTCAGGGGCGGGTGGTCGACGGAAAAGTGCGCGTCGGAAACCTCGCCCTCGACCTGCCCGACCGGCCGTCGAACGGCGGCGCGTCGGCCGCGGTCTACGTCCGCCCGTACCAGCTCACCCTTCACCCTTACCCTCAGGGCGAGCTCTGCTTTAGGGCGGAAGTGAAGCGCATCAACCCGGGTGGGTCGATGGTCAAGCTCGGTCTCAAAAGCGAGTGGGGCGCGCCGGTCGAAGTGGAGCTATCAGTGGAGCGGTTTCGAGATCTGAGGGTGGCGGTCGGGACAACCGTCTACGTGAGCTTCAGTAGAGAGGAAGCCGTCGTCGAGCAATAGCCTAAGTCACGTGGCGCCGACCATGGTTCGCCGGGTGATGCATATCGAACTGACGACGGCGCGAACGATTGGTCGTCCTTCGTTTGAGATCCCGCGCGCGAGGTACACGTTTTCCCACAATTAGTTTCTCATTGGAAATCCACCCACCGACCGTCTACAGGTTTGGCTGCTAAGACGCGAGGGGAAGTAGATTGAGTCAGGTCAGTCCGGCGGAGGTGAGAGTATGGTTGCCCACAGACTTCGGCAGGCTATGGGGCCTATGGTCGTTGGTGTCGCACTCGCGGCAGCGATCTCCGTAGTCTCCGCACAGGAAAGTATGTTCTCCACGACGGCACAGAGTGCTGCTGTGGCTGAGGCCGCGGCAGGGTCGTTCTCGACCGAGCTGGTCGCCGCTCCGGTCGCGCCCAGCCCGGCCGGCACGTTCAGCGGCGAGGGTGGCGCCGCGTTGGCCTCGGAAGATGGGCCCAAACTGGATGTCGCCCTGGCCGGAGACGAAGCGGCTGCGGTCGCGCAGGCACCGCCCGCATCCACTGGCTCAACGGAAGCCGCCGCGACCACGCAGCCCGCGCTGATCAGCCAGCGCGACTGGTCAGACGGGTACAAGACGGTTGTCGAGTGTACGGGAAACGTGGTGCGGACATGCCAGGCGAATGTCTACGGTCCAAACGGTGAATTCATCCTGGGCCGGACGATCAACCCCAATGGTGAAGGGGCCGACTGCAGCGGACCGTGTCTCGACTCGACAGGAGCGCAGTTGGATGTATCTTCCGTGACCCGGGCCCAGGCGGCCGTCGGCACGAGGAGTCAGACGCACAAGATCATCACGAGCGCCGGACTCCCACCGGCTCCGGCCACCGAGTCATCCATCCCTACCGACGATGAAGCGGTGCATCTGCACGGGGAAGGCCAGTAGTCGCACACATCTAGTCTCGCGCAACGGGGGCGGCGCTGCGCCGCCCCCGTGTGCTTTCGGGCGGGAACAATCCCCTGGGGCCCGCGAGCGGCGAGACTGATCTGGCCCTTACCGGCTAGAACTGCACCTTCACGGGCTCGCGCGACGCCGCTTCAGCTTCGAAGTATTCGCGCGGGCCGAACCCGCCGTAGCGGGCCACGATGTTCGTGGGGAACGATTCGCGCGCGGTGTCGTACTGCAGGACGGTGTCGTTATAGAATTGCCTGGCGAACATGATCTTGTTTTCCGTCTCGGTGAGGTCGGCCTGCATCCGCTGGAAGTTCTCGCTGGCCCGCAGCTGCGGATACGCCTCCGCGACGGCGAACAGTGAGCGCAACGCCTGCGTGAGCATGTTCTCTGCCTGGGCCTGTTGCGCCACCCCACCGGCGGCGATCGCCTGCGCCCGTGCCTGCGTGACCCGCTCGAAGACCTCGCGCTCGTGGGCGGCATAGCCCTTGACCGTCTCGACGAGGTTTGGGATGAGGTCATAGCGCCGCCGCAACTGCACGTCGATCTGCGACCAGGCATTCTCGATCCGGTTGCGGAGGACGACGAGGCGATTGTAGGTGGCGACCGCGAAGAGAACCAGCAGTGCGATGATCCCGACGATGATCCACACGCCCATGAGGATCCTCCCGAGCGCCTGAACCGCTGTCCGCCCTGCCGATGCGCTCCCACTGAGGGATAGGACGTATACTCCCCACCTCCTCCTACGGTACACCTTGCATGGAGATGATCCGCCCAGACGCGGCCAGCGGGACTTGACGGGACTTGGTTCAAGTGCGGGACCCGTCCGTGCCCTGGACACGGCAACGCGAACATGGGAACATCAACCCGTCGACACCCCGGAGGTCCAGATGCAAGATCCACGGGTCGTGAAGCTCGCGAACGTGCTCGTCCATTACTCGCTCCAGATCCGGCGCGGAGACTTGTTCCGGATCGGCGGGGCGGCCCTAGCCGCGCCGCTCATTCGTGAGGTCTACCGGGAGTCGCTGGCGGCCGGGGCGCATCCTTTCGTCCGGGTGAGCGTGGATGGCCTCGACGAGATCTATCTGAAGACCGCCTCGGACGAGCAACTACGGTACGTCTCCGAGCTCCACCGGGCGGAGACGGAGCAGATCAACGCTTCCTTGGGGATCTGGGGTGGATGGAATACGCGGGAGCTCACGCAGGTCGATCCGAAGCGCGTGGCCTTGCGGCGGGAGGCGACGCAGGAATTGGGACGGCGCTTCCTCGAGCGCGCGGGCAAGGGTGAACTCCGCTGGTGCGGGACGCAGTACCCTACGCACGCCGAGGCCCAGGACGCGGAGATGTCTCTGGGCGAGTACGAGGACTTCGTCTACGGGGCCGGCCTGCTCGACCGTGACGATCCAGTGGCCGCCTGGGAGGCGGTCCGGCGCGATCAGGATCGCATCGTGACGTTCCTCGACAAGTGCAAGAATCTGGCGATCCACGGCCCGGACATCGACCTCGAGCTATCGGTCGATGGGCGCAGGTGGATCAATGCCGCCGGCGACAAGAACTTTCCGGATGGTGAAGTCTTCACCGGGCCCGTGGAAGACTCGGTCAACGGGCGGGTTCGCTTCAGCTTTCCGGCGATCCACAACGGCCGCGAAGTGCACGACGTCGAGCTCCTCTTCGAGCAGGGCAAGGTCACGCACGCCCGGGCGGCCAAGGGCGAGGAGTTCCTCCACGCCATGCTCGAGATGGACGCCGGGGCGCGATACCTGGGCGAGTTTGCCTTCGGAACGAACTACAGCATCACACGCTTCACGCGCAACATCTTGTTCGATGAGAAGATCGGCGGCACGCTGCACATGGCGCTCGGGATCGGGTATCCTGAAACGGGCTCGAAGAACACCTCCGGGCTGCATTGGGACATGATCTGTGATCTGCGGAATGGGGCGGAGGTCGTCGCCGACGGTCAGGTCATCTACCGGGAGGGGCGGTTCACCATCTAGCCTCGGCGGACGTCCTCGATGAGTTCCTCGAACATCTTCTCCGTGTCTTCCGAGACTTGATTCGCCATCTCGGCGTAGGCGTGATGTTCCGCGGTCTTCGCCTGGATGTTCTGGAGCATGTTCGCTTCGATCTCACGGAGGAACGCGACGACGGCCTCGGTCTCAAACGCCCCGAACTCCCCGGACTTCACCCGCGTGACGAACTCCGGGAGGTTAACCATCTCCACCAGACAGAGCTGCTCGTAGATCTCCCACAAGCGTTCGTTCATCGACGGACCGCTGCCGGGCGTAATCTTGCGGCGGTGTTCGCGCCACGCACTCGATGGACCTTCAGGAAGTTCGTGCGGCCCCGGGCTACGACCGGAGTGGAGCCGACCAGTACGATGATGTCCCCGGCGGCCGCCCGTCCCCGCCGGATGAGCTCCGACTCGAGGTGGAGGATCATCGCGTCGGTATCCTCCTTGAACGGGGTGGCATAGCACGTGATGCCCCACCACAAGGCCAGCCGCCGGGCGGTCTCTTCCGTTTCGGCGAACGCAATGAGCGGGGTGGCCGGACGCTCCTTAGAGAGGAGCTCCGCGGTCCGCCCGGTCCGCGTGATGACGGCGATGGCGCGGGCCTCGACTTCACGGGCGACAGCGGCCGCGGCCTGCGCGACGGCGTGCGCGGTGCCGTGGCGCCCATGCCGCCGAGACGCGAAGATACCCGGCTGCGACGATTCGACGGCGCAGGCGATGCGGTACATCGTCCGCACGGCCTCGAGCGGAAAGCGGCCTACCGCGGTTTCCGCCGAGAGCATGACCGCATCCGTGCCGTCCAGGATGGCATTGGCTACGTCTGAGGTCTCCGCGCGGGTCGGTCGCGGGTTGGTGGTCATCGACTCCAGCATCTGTGTCGCCGTGATGACCGGGATTCCCGCCTCATTCGCGCGTTCGATGATCTTCTTCTGAACGATTGGGACCCATTCAGGGGAGATCTCGACCCCGAGGTCGCCGCGGGCCACCATCACCCCGTCGGCCGCGGCGACGATGGCATCCAGCCTGTCGATCGCCTCCGCCTTCTCAAGTTTCGCGATGACGGGGAGCGTCGCGCCCAGCCGTCGGAGCTGGGTCCGGGCGCGGTTGATGTCTTGGGGCTTCCGGACGAAACTCAGCGCAACATAATCCACTCCCAACCGTACACCCACCTGCAGGTCGCGCACATCCTTGGGTGTCATCGTCGGCACCCGGAGAGGAACGCCAGGGACATTGACGCCCTTGTGAGGGCGCAGCCGGCCACCTCGCACCACCACGGTGTGGACCGCACCGCCTTTGACCCGTTCGACCGCGAGCTCGATCGAGCCGTCGTCGATGAAGATACGATGCCCGTGCCGGACGTCGCGGGCCAGGCCTGGGTAGGTCGTACTCACTCCTGTTCTCGATCCCTCGGTCCTCCGGCCGAACAGGATGAACTGCTGGCCTTCGCGCAGGTCCACTCCTCCACGCCGAATGTCCCCGACGCGGATCTTCGGCCCCGCGAGATCCTGGAGGATGGCCACGGGACGCTGCATCGACCGCTCCGTGGCCCGAACGACGGCCACCTTGCGGGCATGATCCTTCACGCTGCCGTGCGCGAAGTTGAGCCGAAAGACGTCAACACCGGCCCGGATGAGCTCGGCGATGCGATCGGGAGTACTTGTGGCTGGTCCAAGGGTGGCGACGATCGTCGTGCGCCGGGACCAGTCGCGCGGAGCCTTCGGGAGCCTCACGTGACGTGTCCTTCGGTGTAGCGCCATGGGCGCCTGCTATGCGTAGAGCCAGTCTCTCACCTCGGACAAGATTCTGTCGTATATCCCTTCGACTGTCCATGACCCATGTAGGTCAGATTAACTCGCCCCGGGGCGAGTTCCACTTGGTCACGCGCGTAAGTCAGACTCTTGTGGTCGTGCGGATCCGTTCGGTGACCCACATGGATCATCTCGACTCGGTCCGGACCGAGTTCCTTTCGCCGACCCAGATCAGCCAGTCATTGAATCATGTACCTAATGCATCACTTCGATCGGTTGGATGCTCCAGTCCGAACGAATGGGTGCGGGCTCTTTGCCGGGGGACGCTTGGTTTGATATCATGCAGTTGTCCTGCGAGCCGGCGTAGCTCAGTGGTAGAGCAGCGCACTCGTAATGCGCAGGTCAGCGGTTCAAATCCGCTCGCCGGCTCCATAAACTCCTTGAAGAGACGCGGCACTTGTAAGGTTCTCATCGTGGGGACCCATCCAGAAGGCCCTCGACGCTACTGTGTGCAGGTTGCCACCAGGCCGCATTTGCGTGGAGGTCAAAGAGATTTGGGGATCTTGACGATCTGTGTTGAGAATTAGAACAATTGGAGATCTGATTGAATCGGGTGGGGCGGTTCGCCATATTGCGCTTTGGGGGTACGATGCATCGGATGACACCTGAATCCTCTCTGCGATTCATTCAAGCATGGGTGCTGACTGCGACCTTGCCCCGGAGATGGCCCGGGGAGTGCTTTCAATTGCTGCTTCCCCTGTCAAGCTCGATGAAATGTAAAGTCGACCACCCCGCTTCCATATCCGGCATGATCTCCTTCACCTGTGCTTCCGCCACAACTGCATCATAAAGAGAGCCGTTTGCTGACGGATAAACCTCCGTGGTCCACCAAAGAAGCATGTTGTTATGCCAGCAGTTTTGAGCTTCCATGGTGGCTCGTCGAACGAACGCGCCATATGGTCCCACTGTAGTTCCAAGCACGTCATCCGACAGGCATGACGCTGGGGGAAGCCACCGGCCATGCGCGGACCTGAGCGTTTCATTTCGTATTCCGCCCGCCAGACTGCCCGTCGCTCATTGAGCAGCTTCAGGCATCGCTCGAAGCGGCGGGATGAGAGGATTGAAGATCTCGTTGGCGCGGTATC